>JALYXC010000169.1 GCA_030947315.1 Verrucomicrobiota bacterium
TTCTTCAGTGACGCGCAGGCCGACCACTGCTTTGACAATGTAAGCAATGATGAAAGTGCCGACGATCGCCAAAACGAGAGTCACGCCAATGGCTTTGAGTTGTTCGATCCATAATTTATGATTAGCGATAATTTCTTTTAAGTTTGTGTCTAAATTTGAATTGACGGTGGGCGTCGCTAAAAATCCAGTGAGCAACGCGCCTAAAGTTCCGCCGACCGCGTGAACGCCAAATGTATCGAGCGCATCATCGTAACCGAGCCAGCCTTTCAATTTGTAAATTGCGAAAAACGGAACGATGCCAGCCAAAACGCCAATGATCATTGCACCGCACGAATCCACAAATCCGCACGCTGGCGTGATGACAACCAGTCCTGCAACCGCGCCGGAGCAGAAACCGAGAATACTCGGTTTACCGCGCAATATATATTCCACCATGGCCCAAACGAAAGAAGCAGTGGCCGTGGCCAGAGTTGTCGTCATAAATGCGTTGGCCGCGACGCCATCCGCCGCGACGGCGCTGCCCGCATTGAATCCGTACCAGCCGACCCAGAGCATTCCTGTGCCGATCATACAAAGAACCATGCTGTGCGGTTGCATAGGTTCTTTTGGAAAACCAAGGCGCTTGCCGAGAATTAAACAGAGAATTAATGCAGACCAGCCCGACGACATGTGCACGACTGTTCCGCCGGCAAAATCAATCGCGTGAATATTTGCTTTCGGATTCCAAACGCCATTCATGAATCCGTCAATTCCCCAAACCATGTGCGCCAATGGAAAATAAACCACCGCCATCCAAAGCGTCACGAAAAGCAAAATGGCGGAAAATTTCATGCGCTCGGCGATAGCGCCAATGATGAGCGCCGGAGTGATGATCGCGAACATCAATTGATACATCGAAAAGACATTGTGAGAAACCCAATACGCATAATCAGTGTTGGGTTTTGAATCCACGCCCTTCAAGAAGGCGAAGGTTTTTAAGTTTCCGAAAAACGTGCTCGCTTCCCCTGCATTGCCCGCAGCATGACGCGAGAAAACCATGCTGTATCCAAAAAGCCACCAAAGAATTGTCACCAAGCCCGCGATGCCCAGACATTGGCCCAAAACTGAAAGAACATTTTTTCTTCGCACCAGTCCGCCATAAAAAAGCGCCAGTCCTGGCAGCGTCATAAATAAAACCAGCGCCGCGGAAGTCATCATCCAACCGTTATGGCCCGGCCCAGAACCGCCGACGTTGGATTTCACATTATTGGTCGCGGTATCTGCCGCACGGGCGACATTGTTGAAGTAAGCTTCCAGATCAGCGACGCGTTGTTCCATCGTGGGATCTTTTGGGCCGGCTGGCGCGTTGGTAACTGGATCAGCGGCGCGCGTTGAAAAACTAAAAAAACTGAACGCAGACAAAATTAAGTAAAAGAATTTTTTCATGGTTTTATTTTTTAAGTTTGGTTTAAACCGCTTGTTCCCCTTTTTCTTCGGTGCGGATGCGAATGGATTCTTCGACGGAAGAAACAAAAATTTTCCCGTCGCCGATTTTTCCAGTCTTGGCCGATTTTAAAATCGCCGCCACAGCCGAGTCCGCCAGATTATCCGCCAACACGATTTCGAGTTTGATTTTGGGAAGGAAATCAACGGTGTATTCACTGCCGCGATAAATTTCGGTGTGCCCTTTTTGACGGCCAAATCCTTTGACTTCGACGACCGTCATTCCATCGATGCCAATTTCGCTGAGAGCATCTTTGACCTCTTCGAGTTTGAACGGTTTAATAATCGCTTCAATTTTTTTCATAGTTTTAATCGAAAATATTTCTGGAGCATTGGCTCTCTTCCTAAAGCAACGGAAATGCCAAGTCCGGTTTTAAATTTTTAGAATCCAAAAAAAGGCCGAATTCATTGAAGAATTTTTCATAAGAAAAAACTTGATAGCCGTCGCCATGTCGCTTTTTGACCAGACGAGTTTTTTTTAACCAATTTTTTTAACCGGGCCGAGATCGGCATTTAACCAGAATCGGCAACAACCTTTCCGGTTGTTTCCTCTCCCGGAAATTTCTGTGACGCATATTTCTTGAATTGACATTTGCTCTGGAACGTCATGAAATGTCCGCATGAACGAATTATCAAATAATCTTACCTCGCGACGTGAATTTTTAAAAAACACCGGGCGGTTCGCGGCCGCTTCGGCCTTGGCGGGCGTGGCTATTCCAAATGTTCACGCGGCGGAAAATAATACCATTCAAGTGGCGCTGGTCGGTTGCGGAGGTCGCGGAAGTGGCGCGGCCGCCAACGCGTTATCGGTCACAAATGGCCCCACTAAACTTGTGGCCATGGTTGATGTTTTTGAAAATAAACTCAAAGCCAGTTACGCAAATTTAAAAAAAGATTTTGGCGATAAAGTGGAAGTGCCGGACGATCATCAGTTTGTCGGTTTCGATGGTTATAAAAAAGCGATGGATTGTTTGAAGCCGGGCGACATCGTCATTCTCACCACGCCGCCCGCGTTTCGCTGGGTTCAATTTACTTACGCCATTGAAAAAGGTCTGAATGTTTTTATGGAGAAACCAGTTTGTGTGGATGGTCCAACCTCACGCAAAATGTTTAAACTCGGCGAAGAATCGGTGAAGAAAAATTTGAAAGTGGGCGTAGGTCTGATGTCCCGCCACAGCCGCCCGATGCAGGAACTTTATCGCCGCATTCAGGACGGAGAAATCGGCGACATCATTATGATGCGCGGCTATCGAATGCAAGGTCCGCTGGCTTCTGCTTTCTCCACTAAATGGCCGGGGCAGCCGAATGAATTGCTTTGGCAAATTTCCCGCTTTCACAGCTTCCTCTGGGCCAGCGGCGGTTGCTTTAATGATTTTTATATTCATCACATTGACCAATGTTGCTGGATGAAAAATGCATGGCCGATTAAAGCGCAGGCCCTGGGTGGCCGTCATTATCGCCAGAGTCCCGAAGGCGCTCTTTACGTTGACCAAAATTTTGATTCGTATTCCGTCGAATACACTTTTGCTGATGGCGCGAAATTCATTATGGATGGTCGCTGCATGATTGGCGCGAATACTATTTATTCCAGTTACGCGCATGGCACTAAAGGCATGGCCACCATCGCGAAACATTCCGATTGCGGCGCGCCCTCCAGCACTTACAAAGGTCAAAACATGACACGCGCGAACATGATTTGGGAATCCAAAGACAAGCCCGGCCAGGAGGATCCTTATCTCAACGAATGGATGGATTTGACCGACGCAATCCGAAATAACAAACCCTACAATGAAGTTAAACGCGGCGTCGAAGCCAGTCTTATCACGTCAATGGGCCGTATGGCTGCGCACACCGCGCAAGAAATCAGCTATGAAGACGCGCTTAACAACGAACAGGAATTCGCGCCGAACGTTGATAAATTAAAGCTGGATAGTCCGGCGCCAGTCCTGGCCGATGCGAATGGAAAATATCCCGTTCCAGAACCAGGGAAGATCGGTAAACGCGAGTATTGATAACTTTAATTCTCCCGCATTTTATCATTCTTTTTAAAGCAACCAGAGAGATAGACCTCGGAATCGCGACTATTTTTTCGGATTAATCAGTTTTTGAAGAGCATCGGCTTTGTCGGGATAGGCCTGTTGAAATTGCGTCAGAATATTTTGCGCCTCCGCGGAACGCCCGTTTTGCATAAGAAAATCATAAAGTTTGCCCGTTGGTGCGGGTTCATCTTTCGGAGCTACTTGTTGCGCGAGACGATACGCTTGTTCGGCTTCACCGCTCAGATTCTGACTGGAGAAAAGATTTCCCTGCGACATGATCATGTGCGCATAAGCGCGTCCGGTGTCGGAAGCGGCGTCGAACTCGGGAGAAGATGTTATCTGACTGATCTTGTCGCGCCAATAATTCAACGAGTTGGCTGCAATCGCCGGAGTGAGTTGCGTTGTTGAGTTTTCTGATCCTAATTCGATGATCGGGCCGAGCGGCGCCGCGCCAGTATAAGTTGAAGGCAATGAAAATGATTCTTCCAAACCGAAGGAAAGCTTCGGATTTTTCTTCTGTAGCTTTTGCAACAATATTTCGTTAATCGCCATTACCGGAACTTCGCCAGAAATTTGAACTCGCCCATCCTCATTCTTGTAATTTTCGCCGGACCGCATTTGTTTTGGTTCGTTGGGAAATTGCTTGTCGTGTTCATAGCGTTTCTTTATTTCCTCGAGATACTGATTGAAGGCGCTTTGTGATTCCTGGGGTCCAATTGTTTTCAGCCGATCTCCGTAAAGGAAATCAACATATTCAAGATAGGTCCCATCAGCTAAAGCATTTTGCGTCAGAACAATGTGTTTTTCACCGCTGGAAGTTTCGTTGAGAAAAGTGGGAATAAATCGTCCCGGATCAGTTCCGCCGACGTAAACCATATTCGCCTTGAGCGAGCCAAGAACATCACGCCCATAATCCAGCAAGGCTTGAGCTGGCCAGGAATGCGCCGCTTCATGCGCGCCCCAGATTTCCTTTGCGATCGGCATAAAGTGTTCAAAGTCTGTGGCCTCATCGCCCGATAAAGTGCTTCTTTTCGTTTGCAACTCTTTGTAAAGACGATCCACCTCATCCCAACTTCCTCCTTCTGCCACATCAAATAATTTTTCCAGGTCAGCCGGAACCGCAACTCCCAACTTCTCCGCATAACGACGAGCTACTTCTCGACGATTTTTGCTGAAAGCAGTGAGACGCGCCGCGACTTGTTCTTCAGCGGTTTGTTTTTCTTCAGGTTTAGTTCTCTGCGCGAACGAAGGACGATTCTTCCGCTCAACAATTTTCGACTTGTCTGGCGCATCCTTTGGAGAATGCGAAGACGGAACAGAACGATCTGCCTTCGGCCACAAACTCAAAAGAAGCGCCAATCCGCAGCCGCCCAATAAC
>JALYXC010000205.1 GCA_030947315.1 Verrucomicrobiota bacterium
GACCAGGTCTTGCAACGCGGTGAGTTTGTTTCATGGGAAAAGGCAAAGAGCGAACTTGGCCTGAACTAAAGCGTGAAGCGTTACGAAATCAGAATCGAACGCGGCGCACAAAAATGGCTTGCGAAATTACGCGACCGTAAAACGCTGGAACGCATTGGCGCGGCAATCGACAAGTTGGCAGAAGACCCTCGCCCAATGGGCGCAGAGAAACTTTCAGGACATCTCAACCGGTACCGGTTTCGGGTCGGTGTTTATAGAATTCTTTACGAAATTCACGATGCAGTTCTCGTTGTGCTGATCGTGGATATTGGAGATCGCAAAGAGATTTATCGTTGAGCGCGGAGTTGACACCGCTTTTTCATCTCTCTAACGTCTGCCCGTAAATACAGCGCGACGCCCCGAATTTACGTTCGGGGATTTTTATTGCCGTGAAGAATGGGCTTAAGATTAAGTGGAAGATTACGAATAAGAATTTTGGCTTAACGGACTTCTCTTACTCTTAATCTTAATCCTTCACTTAATCTAATTGGAAAATATGAATACAATTCTCGTCGGCGCCCAGTGGGGCGATGAAGGCAAAGGCAAAATTATTGACGTGCTCACCGAGGACGCGGACATCGTCGTGCGCACGCAAGGCGGCAACAACGCCGGCCACACCGTTTATCTTGGGCCGAAAAAATATGTGCTGCATTTGATTCCGTCGGGAATTTTGCGCAAAAATAAAACCTGCATCATCGGCAACGGCGTGGTGATTGATCCGGTGAATCTCGTTGAAGAAATTGACGGCCTCGAAAAGGTCGGCGTGCACGTCGGCAAAAACTTTTTAATTAGCGAAACGTCGCATCTGGTTTTTCCGTATCATCGCGAACTCGATTCGCAACGCGAAATTCTCAAGGGCAAAAATAAAATAGGCACCACCAAGCGCGGCATCGGTCCGGCTTACGGCGACAAAGCAGCGCGCACCGGTTTGCGGATGATTGATTTGATCAACCCGGAACGCTTTGAAGAAAAGTTGAAATTTAAAATCAAAGAGAACAACGATATTTTAAAAGCGTTCGGCGCGAAACCACTTTCCTTTAAACAGGTTCACGAAGCGTATCGCGTCGCGGGAGTGCGATTGAAACCGTTCGTCACGAACACCGTCGTTTTTTTGCACGAAGCCACGCGGCGCAAAGCGAATATTTTATTTGAAGGCGCGCAAGGAACTTTTCTCGACATCGATCACGGCACTTATCCTTTTGTGACTTCATCGAACACAACTTCCGGCGGCGCTTGCACCGGTTCGGGTGTTGCGCCGAATCGCATGGATCGTGTCGTCGGCGTGATGAAAGCTTACACCACGCGCGTCGGCGAAGGGCCGTTACCGACTGAAAATGCGGAGATTTCCGATTTGCTGCACGGGATGGGTCGCGAATTTGGAGCCACGACTGGACGCGCGCGACGCTGCGGTTGGTTTGATTCTGTCGCGACGCGTCACGCTACGATGGTGAATGGCATTGATGATCTGGCGGTGACGAATCTCGATGGTCTCGATTCGGTGGAGACGATAAAAGTTTGCATCAGCTACAAAATCGGCACGAAAAAATTGGATTACATTCCGAACGACATCGAAGTGTTGGCGAAATGCGAACCGATTTATGCAGAATTTCCCGGCTGGAAAACTCCGACCGATAAAGTGCGCCAGTGGAATAAACTTCCGGCAAAAGCGCGAAATTATTTGAAAGCGATTGCGGAATTGACCGGCGCGAAATTAAAAATCGCGTCGAACGGTCCAGCCCGCGAACAGACAATTTTTTTGTGAACATTTAGTTGACCCTTTCCGTTCAGGAACGGCATGAAGAAAAAAAACAGCGCGATTATCAAAGGTTACGGCGACCTTGTCGGCGCGATTACGCAAATTCTGGAAGCGGGTCGCAGTCAGGCAGCGTGGTCTCTTAACTCCATTATGTCGGCGGCGTATTGGGAAATCGGGCGTCGCATTGTGGAGTTTGAACAAGGTGGTCAAGAGCGGGCCGACTACGGCGAAAATGTGATCGACCAGCTTTCGGTGGATTTGAAAAAAAAATATGGAAACGGATTTGGACGCAGCAACCTTTTTCAAATTCGCGCTTTTTATTTAGCTTATCGGGAGAAAGTCCAGACACTGTCTGGACAATTGGTTTCAGTCTCGGTCGAGAAAAAAAATTCCAGAAAAATAGCGGTTTCAAAACGCGCTTCCTCAAAAGTCCAGACACTGTCTGGACAATCTTCCATCACGAATTTGCAGGAAGTGATCAAAGCCTTTCCGCTTTCCTGGTCGCAGTACATTCGGCTGCTCACGATCAAAGATGAAACGGCTCGCGAATTTTATGAAACGGAAGCGCTGCGCAATGGTTGGTCCGTCCGCCAGTTGGATCGACAAATCGCCACGCGATTTTACGAGCGCACTGCGCTGTCAAAAAATAAAGTCGCCATGCTGCGAAAAAATTCAATCGCAAAACGAGAAGATGTAATCACCCCGGAACAGGCGATCAAAGACCCTTACATCCTTGAATTTCTAGCGCTCAAAGATGAATACTCTGAGAACGATCTTGAAGAATCTTTGATTCATCGGTTGGAAGATTTTTTGATGGAGCTGGGTGGTGATTTTACATTTGTGGGACGTCAGAAACGATTGCGCATCGGCAGTGAATGGTATCGCATCGATCTTTTATTTTTTCACCGCCGCTTACGCTGCCTGGTGATCATCGACTTGAAGGTGGGAAAATTTACCCATGCTGATGCCGGGCAAATGCATCTTTACTTGAACTATGCGCGTGAACGCTGGACTTTGCCGGACGAAAACCCGCCCGTTGGTTTAATTCTTTGCGCAGAAAAAGATGCGGCCGTGGCAAAGTATTCTTTGGAAGGCCTTCCCAATAAAGTGATGGCCTCTGAATATCGCCTGGCGTTACCCAACGAAAAATTACTTGCCGCAGAAATCGTCCGCGCCCGAACCCATTTAGAAAAGAAAAAGAGATGAGCACTTCTTCGCAATTAAGTTCCCAAGCCAAATCCGTTCTCCCGACTCACGTCGCGCTCATCATGGA
>JALYXC010000213.1 GCA_030947315.1 Verrucomicrobiota bacterium
CCCCATCATATAGGCCATACTCGCCAAGCTATGGCCTTCTTGCGGGTTAACCATTTCAGTCGTGACATTCCAGGTGTCGCTCCATTTATCGTAAGGCGCGTACGGAGAAAGACCCGCGCTGTCAGAAGGAAAACAGAGCGCATCTAATTCTCCTTTATAATTTAACAGGTAAGGCGGTCCGTACTGGACGCTCCCCAAAGGAATTCCGCTGGGCGGTAAAATGCGCCGATCATTTTCCGCATATTGATTAACTATGACACGCTGGCGTTGCGTTCCGATGCCGGTCAAGAAAGCCACATTTAAAGGATTGCAACCCGCTTCGTAATTCATGTTCCCGACAATCGTATCCAGGTAAGTCTGACTCGGATAAAGCTGCTGAGCTACCGCGATGTCGAAAGTTTGATCCACCGAAAAAAACCAACCCGCAAAGTTATAGGGCTTGTTGGCATCGGGAAAACTATTGCCATAAGCGTTGTGCTGCGCGTAGGTGACTTGGTCGTCTCCAGCCAATTTAATTTGGACATAGCATTTAGATAGAAACGTTGGGTCAAGTTGGTAGGGGAGAAGGCGACCGGTGCGCGCGGCGAAAGCATAACTGCGAATAGCGCAGCCGTAACCTTCAAACATTCTTACCCAGGTAAAGCGCAGCAAATTTGGATCTGACGGATCAAAGCTGGAAAGCAATTCGTTATGATAAGCAGGATTGCCCGTTGCCAAATAAAGTTCACATGCCGCCCAGGCAATTTCATCTCTGTCGCGGAAAACATTTCCATAATGCGTAATTTTTTGATAAGCGCCTTCGCGACCGTAGCGTGCCCAGGCATTTTGTAAAAATTGCCAGCCCAATTGTGCTTTGGCCAAATAACTGGCTGCTTCGGCGGGATACAGTGCTTTGAACAATGGGGATGAAGCGGTTTGGGCCAATGCAGCTACGGCGGCCGCAGTAGAAGCGGTAGTTTTCGGAAAGACTACTTGGGAATCGCCCAAGTCAGAACCTGTCAACGAAACATCCCCTTCATACTCGCGGTTGCGGGGATAAACCAGAAAATAAAATCCGCCGTCAGCATCCTGCAACTTGGCCAGAAAATCCGCTTCCCATTTTGCTTCCTGCAATAAATCACTTCTTCCATCGCCGCTTTCAGGAATTCCTAAATTGTCCAGGCCAGCCGCGCCTTCAAAAGCGTCAGCGGCAAAAACCAGAGAGTGAAGAAGCTGCGCGACATTGATGGTATATTTGCTATAATCGCCCGCGTCGTGGTGACCACCAGCCGCATCAAATCTCCCCTGATTGATGAACGGATATAAACTGGAGTTGACGTCCCTCAGTTGGGGCGTACCCGGAGCCTGGGAGGACGCAAAATCACTACTCATGCGAGCCAGCTCGTCGTTGACCGCGCTAAAGCTCATGTCGGGAACTTCCACCCACGGCGTATGACAAGCGCCTTTGGTATGGCGCGTGTAAGGGTAGTCATTAGCGTATCCACAACGCTGATGATAAAGCCCAAGCGCATAAGTCCGCGCGAATTTTCCCGCCACTCCATCACCAATCAAAAAAGGAAACGACGCGCCGAGTCCAGGAATTTGCAGACGATATTTTCCCGCTCCGTTGAACGAAGTAAAATCAGCTTCCAAAACTGCCTGATACGGAGCTGGCCAAAACACATATCCAACATCCTGACGGGGAGTTAAATAACTACTATAAACCACCTGGCCACTATCCGCGTCCACCAGATTAAATACCTGCCAGGGCGCCACAGCCATTTCGCCGAGACTACCGAGATAATATCCGACCATCGCTTTTTTGGCGTAGTTCGGCATGTAACCCTCTTCATTGACATGAATCGCCGGACTCCAGCGTAGCGGACTGGCTTGGGCGATAAATTGGTTTGCCGAAGACCACAAATCTCCATTGGGATTAATGACTTGCACGGTTTGCCCCTCGGCAATCGGGCTGTATAAATTTAAATAAAGATGATTTTCAATCCGCAAATCTCGCGACTTCAATGGCGCATAGAGCGGACGGCGCTTGAACCCGACCGATTGAACGCCGATCGTTTGAGTCCCGGCTATCACCACAAAAGCAGAAGGAGCTGGCGCATACAATTGCTTATTGCCATCAACAAAATTCCAAGTGGTTACGGTGGCCGGGTCGGCTTGTTTGCCGGTAATCAACGTTAGTTCCAAAAGGGTGGGAGAAAGAATCCGCAAGCCGTAAGAACCTACTTCGGGCATTTGTAGCGGATTGGAATCGGTCAGGCGAAGATCTGCGGCGCTTGTTTCATTGCAGCACAGCAAAACAGAGAGAAAGAAACAAATCCTTCTCCCCAACGCTTGCAATCTTTTCTTATTGTTCACAATTTAAAACTATTCCATCGGCAAACCGACCTATTTGAGTCCGGCTTCAATTCAATTTTTGGCTGTATAATACCAATGAAATCATCCTCTCTTCGGTATTCTCATCTGTCCTAAAAACCAAGAAGGTTTAGCAATGGATATGCCAAGACGCCGTTAAACTGGAAAAATAAAAAATTACTGCCCAAGAAACAGGGTTTTTGCCCGTTTTACTGCTGAGATATAGTTCTTTTAATATTCTGAGGAAAAGAACTACGGGGCTTGGTCAGTGCTTTATTCGTAGGCACTTTACCCAATTGAGTAGGACAAAGAAGTCAAACTGGGTCTTTTTTATGGCTTTTCGCAAGGCTCCAACCAAAAGCTCTTTAGAAATGGCTTCCCGTCGTCTCATTTTTTACCCGAATTTTGAGGAAGCGTATTAAATAAAAGAACTCTGACCAGCGTTGCTCACAAAAAATGTCGTGGAATTTACTTTGATTATTACTCAACGTCACCGTTTTTCAGTTTGTCGTTATTTTTAGCGTTTTGATATAATATTTTTTCCCTAAACATCGCCAATGCTGCCAGTGTCTTATTTGTGGACTTTCTGTCCTGTTTTAAAAAAACAAAAAGAACTGGAAAAATGTTTCCTCGAAGTTTATACAAATTTATTGGCCGGCCCGCCCCGACAAGAACGGACTGAAGATCCTGACAAGATCGAAGCGGACATGGGAGATGTGCTCGGAGATTTTATGGGCGAAGAAGGCGAAGGCGGAATGG
>JALYXC010000223.1 GCA_030947315.1 Verrucomicrobiota bacterium
CATCATGCCGAGGGCGGAATGGTTTTTCCGAAATTTCACATTGACGAAATTAAGAAACAGGAAGCCCGCGATTTGACCCGCTTCGATTTGGATTTCGATTTGCCGGATCATTTTCTGCCGGAATTTCCCGCGCCTATTTTCCTGACCACGCGCCCGGATTTGGGCGATGTTTCCAAAGGCAAACTCGTGACGGTGGATAATTTCTACGAATTGTTTAATGGCATTTTGAATCCGAAACAGATCGAAGGATTGCGCCTTTTGCTTACTCCATTTCCGCAACAACAATTTAATTCCACAGCGGATCGTCGGTCGGAGCGTCCGCATCGCGGAGTGACTTGTTTTGATTGTCACGCCAATGGCCACGCGAACGGGGCAACTCATCTGGTAGGAGATATACGACCCCAGGAATTCCGGCATCGCATCAAAACGCCCACCTTGCGCGGGGTGAATATCCAACGGCTTTTTGGTTCTCAGCGCGCGCTAAAAACGGTTGAGGATTTTACCGAATTTGAGCAGCGCGCCGCCTACTTCGATGGGGACCCGGTCATCGCGACAAAAAAGGGAGTCAACATTTTGGAGCGCGCCAGTCAAGTTCATTTCATGGCGGAATTTCAGGAACTGCTCGATTTTCCGCCGGCGCCGAAACTGGGTGTGACGGGAAAACTAAATCCAGCCCTGGCGAGCGAATCAGAATTGCGCGGCCAAAATTTATTTTTCGGCAAAGCGCAATGCGCCACGTGTCATCAGCCGCCTTATTACACCGACAATCTGATGCACAATTTGAAGGCGGAACGTTTTTACAAACCGCGTTTGATCAATGGCGCCATGGCCGCAGCCGATGGGCCGATCAAAACATTTCCGTTGCGCGGCATCAAAGATTCTTCTCCTTATTTACACGACGGCCGGTTGCTAACGCTGGAAGATAGCGTGGAATTTTTCAACCTCATTCTTGAAACGAAATTAACGGCGGAGGAGAAAACTGATCTCGTCGCTTTTCTGCGGCAACTTTAAACGAGGGGCGATTGGATGAGCGCGCCTTTCGCCTGCCATGTTCGGCGTCTCGTCGAATACAAAGAACATCGTCTGAAATTATTGACATGTTTCAATTCCATTTTTATTAACGCCGTGGCTTTAGCCCGGTGTCCGAAGAAGCGTGAAAGGAATTAAACCGTTTTAACGGTTTTTTGAAGAAGAACTATCGAGACGGCTCTAATCTTTTCCTGCTGTCCTTAATGGCGCGTGGAATTATTCGTCGAATTTTTAAATAGGAATTCGAGTTCCTCAAAAATTCAAAATTCGTGGCTATTTCTTCGAATTTAAAATCGCGCAAATCTGAATCCTGTTTCAATTTTTCGAGGTAAGAACAACGCTCAGCTTTGAAATTGACCAGCGGATAAATCCACGCTTCGCCGTTGGTCACGCGCATGATTTCCAAAATACTTTCTTTGTGAAAGGCATAGTCAAACTGATCTTCATAGACAAACAAAAAATAAGAAACCAACGTGAGATCAAATTGATTTTTCGCAAATGGAGTTTGCGGAAGCTTTCCGGAAAAATAACGCGCGCTTTTATTTTTCTGATAATCGCGCAAAAATCTTTTGTAAGCCCGCTCCCGAAATTGCCCCATACCTTCCGCGTTTTTATAAAAATCCCATCGGTACGCTTTGACGTCTGAAATTTCGCGCACGACAAAATTCAAATCGAGTTCGCACTGCCTTTGGATTTGTTCTGGCTGCCTGTCGTAAATCAAATCGAAGGCGGTGACGGTTAGTCCGAGTTCATGAGCCTCCGCGCAAAAGGAACTGACGCCAGCGGCGATGTCCAAAATCTTTTTATTTTTTAGATCATCAATTGAAAACTCAAAATACCGCGCGTATTCCTCAAAGGTCCGGCCGAGCAAGACCACTTTATGCAAAGGCAGATTATTTTTCATGTTTTAGAAATCAGAATTCGTCTCAAGAGTTTTTTTAACAAGGATAAACAGGATCAAGGTGCGCTGTTTCGTTGCGTTTCGGGAATCGAATGTTTATTTTTGTGAGAGATGAAATCGCGAGGGATCGTTTATTTAGTGGGCGCCGGGCCGGGCGATGCGGGCTTGCTGACTCTGCGTGGAGCAGAATTGCTGGCGCGCGCCGAGGTCGTGGTTTATGACGCGCTGGTTAATCCTGAATTATTAAAACTGGCTCCGAAATCCGCGGAAATAATTTACGGCGGCAAACGGCAGCATCAACACGCCATTCCGCAAGCTGAATTGAACCAATTGTTGGTGGCAAAAGCGCGGGCCGGAAGATGTGTCGTTCGATTGAAGGGAGGCGATCCTTATATTTTTGGGCGCGGCGGCGAAGAGGCGGAGGAAATTGCCGCGGCGAAAATTCCTTTTGAAATTGTGCCGGGAATTTCTTCCATCGCGGCGGCGCCGAATTACGCGGGCATTCCGATTACGCATCGCGATTATTGCTCGAGTTTTACGGTCATCACTGGTCACGAAGATCCGACGAAAGAGCAAACGAATATTGATTGGGCACAAATCGCTAAAACGGCCGGCACAAAAATTATTTTGATGGGCGTGGAACGAATTGGCCAAATTGCCGCATTGCTCATGACGCATGGAATGGCGGCGGAAACTCCCGTGGCGATGATTCGCTGGGGAACCATGGGCGGCCAAAAATCCATTGAAGGTTCGCTGGCAACCATTGCGGCGGTGGTCGAGAAAAATAATTTTTCCGCGCCGGCTCTGGCGGTCATTGGTGATGTCGTGAAGTTGCGCCAGAAATTAAATTGGTTTGAAACTCGTCCGCTCTTTGGCCAACGAATCGTCGTGACCCGAACGCGCGTCCAGGCCAGCGAACTTTCCCGACAATTGCGCGAACGCGGCGCGGAAGTTTTGGAAATACCGACCATTAAAATTATCGCGCCGACCGAGCAGCGCGTCATTGCGGAGGTTTTGCTGGAATTAAATTCCTACGATTGGCTGGTGTTCACCAGTCCGAATGGGGTCACGGCATTTTTCGATTATTTTTTCAAAGCGTTTCAGGATTTGCGCGATATTGGCGGCGTGCGCATCGCGGCGATTGGTCCGGCGACGGCGGCGAAGTTAAAAGAGCTTCATCTCCAAGTGGATTTGATGCCCGAAGAATATGTCACCGGCAAAATTGCCGATGCCTTTGCGAAATATCAAAGCATTGAAAATTTAAAAATACTTTTGCTCCGCGCCGAAGTGGCCAATGAGGACTTGCCAAAAAAATTGGAAGAAATGGGGGCGATTGTGGATGATGTGGCCTGCTACAAAACAATGGCGGAAACTGAAGATTTGAATGGCGCAGCGGCCAGCCTTAATGAATCAGGCGCTGATTGGATTACCTTTACGAGCAGTTCGACCGTGGAAAATTTTCAAGCGCGATTTAATTTGCGGGAGTTGGTTAAAAAGTTTCCACAAATTAAACTTGCCTCGATTGGCCCGGAAACGAGCAAAACCATTTTGCAACTGGGCCTTCAACCAGATCTGGAAGCGAAGCCGCATACGATTGATGGTTTGGTAATGGCTATTGAGATCACAAAATTGTAAGCAGGAACGGAACACGGGGATTTTGTTCTACAACAATCGCGTCCGATAAAAACGTTTTGGGCTGTTACCGGCCGTTCGATCCACAAAATCAACATTCGTATCGGCCAGCGTGATGGCGCCGAGCGCGCTCCAATTAGTTAAATCGGTGGAAATTTCAATGACGCATTGTTGGCCGATCTGACCGGTCAAGCGCAATTGAACATTGCCATTTTGTATTTGCAGCTTTGATAACTGCGGCGAATTGGCAACCGATCCTGAACCGGTCGCGCTCGCAAAAATCCCCTGGCTCGGATTAAAATAAGTTCCGCTGCCGGACGTTTCCAATTTTATAGCGCGCACCATGTAGGCGTAAGTTCCGCCAATATTATCCGTGAAAGAAGTGGTCGCAATGGGCGAGGCAGTCAGGCGCGTGAAAGGACCATTGGCGGAACTGGAGCGATAAACATGGTACCCTTGCAAACTTGAATCGCTCGAAGCGGACCAATTTAAAATCACGTTGCCGGAAGTTACGGAAGCGGTCAACGACGCTGGCGGAACGACCGCGTGCATCCGCAAAGTCGGATCGCCCATCAAGGCAATGTGCACCTGGCGCGACCCGTAATTTTGCGAAGAATAAAGTCCGCCCGGCGCATTGTTTTGGCTCAGCCGCGCGCTGTAACCAATGGTTTCGCCCAACGCCATGTGATGATAAAACCAATGGGAACGGCCCGCCCACGACGCAGTCAAACCGTAAGTTGTCGAGCCGAGCGGCGCGCGCAGAAAAGAGTTGTCGTTGTCCCAATCGCCAAAATAACTGCCGAGAAACATCGTGAAAACAGATTGGACATCGGTCGTGGCAAAATCATCCGAGGAACCCACTCCATAACAAGTATCCCATCCGCCGCCGCCGGTTCCGTAAGACCATAAATAACTTTGCGATCCGACCGTTGGAAAATAATTATAAGCCCCGACCGCCGTTACGTTTTCCGCGCCAAAAAAGGGAGCGAAATTTCTCCAGCCGCTCGCCGCAAAGGCTTCCCCGCTTTTTTCTCCAAAATTATCGCAGACCAGACCGCGCCGTTGCGGATTGATGACGCGATGGCGGAAATTATGGTCCTTGTTCAAATATTGACGGAGCAAATCTTTTTCGGAACGGGAGGGATATTTATTAGCGAAGCAACTCATGTTGGCCAAATCAACGCGGCCCACTTGCAAATCAACATCGGAAGGCAGATTGGATTGGTCAAATTTCCCGTCGCCGGGAACATTGCGATTCCACGGTTTTTCGGCGTCTGTGTTATAGACCGAATAATCTGTCCAAGTGCCATCCATGTCGCCGTAAAAAGAATCGGCGGCCCAGGCGCCGCGATGATCGGAATGCCCGTCCGGATTAAAATTACCCGAATACGGAACCGGCACATGGCCGAATAAAAAAACTGATTTTACATTTGCAGGATCAGCGTAGTAATCAGATTGGATAATATTTTTAATGTTCACCACGCTATCATTTCGAGAAACGTCATGGCGCAAACCCGTCCAACCATCGCCCACTAAATCCTGTTGCATGCGAGTCAATTCCGCCGCCAAATCGGCCGCGTAAAGATTGTCCACCACAAAAACCACTTTGCCGCGATTTTCCACCAAAGGCGCGTTGATCGCCGCGGTGATATATCCGTAACCGCGATAACCGATGCTGGTTGTTTTCGCGATTTGATATTCGTAAATCACTCCGGGTGAAACTGAAAAATCAGTGTAACTCGTCGCATTGGCGGAAAGCGGAGTGCTCTCGCCCCACGAAGTCGCGGTCAGGGATTTGCGATAAACCTCGTAGCCGCTCGCATTCCAATCGGGCGGCCAGCTTAAAGTAATTTGTGCGGGAGAAGCTTGGACGGTGGCGCTGACCTGCACCGCGTAAAATTTCGGGTCCGTTTCCGCTCGCAAGGTCGGCGCCAGCAACGCCGCAATAATGCAGAGCAATACAATGATCAAAAATGTTTTTGAAATTCCGTAATAAGCAAAAGCTTGTTTCATGTTTTTTTCTGGCAATGGCTCAATATTTTTGGGACCTGTCCAAAAACAAAATTCAAAGGGTCCCGTTTTATTTAT
>JALYXC010000266.1 GCA_030947315.1 Verrucomicrobiota bacterium
GTAAAAATTCATGTGCGCGGTCGCTATGATCGGCTTGGAGAAATTGTGCCACGCCGTTTTCCGCGAATTCTCGCTGGTGAAAATCAGCCCGCGATTTCCGACGGCAGCGGGCGTCTTCAATTGGCCAATTGGATTGCGAACGCGGAAAATCCACTCACCGCGCGCGTGATGGTGAATCGAATCTGGCAACATCATTTTGGGGAAGGAATTGTGCGCACCCCAAATAATTACGGCAAACTGGGCGAGCCACCGACGCATCCCGAATTGCTCGATTTTCTCGCGAATGAATTTGTGAAGTTGGGTTGGTCGATTAAAGCGATGCACCGCGCGATAATGTTGTCGGCGACTTATCAGCAAAGTTCCTCGAGCGCGGGGAGTGCAAAAGTCGATCCGGAAAATAAACTATTTGGTCGAATGAATCGGCGGCGACTGGAATCCGAAGCGTTGCGCGACAGTTTGTTGAGTGTCTCTGGAAAACTGGATTTAACTTTGAACGGTCCGTCGTTGCGGGATTTCAGCACGAATCGCCGCACGCTTTACATCACCACGATTCGTTCTGACCGGGCGACGTATCAATTTCTTTTCGACGCGGCGGATCCGAACGCGATTGTGGAAAAACGTGTTGACTCAACCGTTTCGCCTCAAGCGTTGTTCCTGCTCAATCATCCTTTCGTGGTGGCTCAAACCAAAGCCGTGGCGCAACGCCTTTCTCAATTAAAAAATGCGGATGCACAAAAAAAGATTCAGTGGCTTTATGAAACTCTTTATGGACGCCTGCCGCTGCCAGAGGAAATAAAAATCGGCCGGAAATTACTCGCGCCGATGAAGGTAGCCGAAAAAGGAAATCCTGTTGCCGAGGCGCTGGCTTTGGAGCAATATTGCCAAATCCTTCTTTGCGCGAATGAATTTATATATGTAGATTAGGTGCAATCAGGTCATGAGTATTCTCAACCCAAATTCATTCCGCGCGCCGATAAATCGACGGCAGATGCTGCGTAAATTTGCCAATGGATTTGGGATGTTGGGACTGGCGAATTTATTTTCGGAAGATTTTGTCACGAATGTTTTGGCCGGGGAAAATATTTTGGCAAGTCCACTTTCAGTTCGACCGCCGCCTTATCCCGCAAAAGCAAAACGGATAATTTTTTTATTCATGGCGGGCGGCCCGTCGCATGTAGACACGTTTGATCCGAAGCCGCGTTTAATCACTGACATGGGCAAACCGCTTCCGTTTGAAAAGCCGAAATTGGAGCGAACAAAAACGGGAAATCTTCTGGGATCGCCGTGGAAATTTCAGAAACATGGTCAATGTGGGACTGAAGTGAGCGAGCTTTTTCCGCACGTTGCAACGTGTGTGGATGACATGTGCGTGATTCGCTCGATGGTTGCCGACAACATCAATCACAATGGCGCGTGCCTTCAGATGAACACGGGCGAACAGGCGTTTTCGCGTCCGAGCCTTGGTTCGTGGTTGCTTTATGGACTTGGAAGTGAAAATCAAAATTTACCGGGCTTTGTAGTCATCAGTCCCGCGCAACCGGCGCAAGGCGCGCCGTTGTGGAGTTCCAGTTTTTTGCCAGCAAGTTATCAAGGCACGCTCGTTTCCGATTTAAAAAATCCGATTGATAATTTGAGCAACCGGATTTTTTCGTCAAAGCAACAACGCGAACAACTCGACGTTCTTAAGCAACTCAACGTGCTGAATCAAAAGGAACGCGAAGAAGACAGCAGACTCAGCGCGCGCATCGAATCGTTTGAACTCGCGTTTCGGATGCAGGCCAAAGCGCCGGAAGCTTTTGCCATCGACAATGAATCCGAGGAAACGAAAAAACTTTATGGCCTTGATAACAGCACCACGGAAATTTTTGGCAAACAATGTCTGATGGCGCGGCGATTGTCCGAGCGCGGCGTGCGCATGGTGCAGGTTTATCATACCCAAACTGAGAAGCGAAAAAGCTGTCAGCTTTGGGATCAGCACGGCGATTTAAAAAAGGAATTGCCGAACAATTGTGCGT
>JALYXC010000284.1 GCA_030947315.1 Verrucomicrobiota bacterium
AAAAAAGGGCCAAACTCGCCGTAACGCGCGGTGACTTCATCAAATCGCATTTCAAAAACAATTTCTTTTAATGCGCCTAATTGATGCGCCATGAGGGTGACGCCCCATTCCCAATCATCCAAACCGATGGAGCCGGTGATGAGTTGAGAAATGCGTCCGGAAAATTTTCGCCCGACGCGCGCATGGCCGCTCATCAATTTTTTGCGCGTGGCAAAATCGAGGGTGTACCAATTGTCATTTGCCTGGCGTCGTTTGCTCATTGGATAAAAACCCATTACTTCCCAGTCTGGTAATTCCGGGTAAAGCCGATAATGTTCGTACTTGGCCAGCCGCTCGCGAATTTCGGCGAGGCGCTTATTGAATGGCTCGCTCTCCGGCTCCAGTTTTTCTTCGTGAATAAGCAGTTGCCGACTTTCTTCCTCGGTCGTCGTGTACTCGGAAAGTTCTGTCACACTCAAATAGCTAAAAATCGGTTGTAAAATTCCGGGCACAAAACAGGCTTCCAGATTCCGCTGCATCTGACAGATTTGCGTCAGTTCAGCGCCCAGCAAAAAAAAAGTGAAATCGCTTTTGCCGCCAATATTTACGTAGGTGGTCATTCGCGGATGAGATGGAGCGGAATTGGCGGCACATAAATTTTCCAGACGTTCGCGAATTTTTTCCGATTCACCGCCGGGCAATTGCGACCAGCGCACGCGGTCAATGCGATAAAATAGATGAAGGACGTGCAGACCTCGATCGAGTTTTACAATGGGCAATGACATAGAATTTTAAATGACGAAGATGAATGACTAACCCAACCGAATTTTATCGAAGCGATTGGTTCCTCGAAGCATTTGGATATGCCCTTGTCATTTGCAATTCGTAATTCTTAATTGTTTTCATTCCACTTCGAGCGCTTGTTCGAGCAGTTGCGGTAATTGTTCCAAAATGGCAATATCGCCCGCGACCAGCGTGGCGCCCGCCAAACGCGCCGCTTCCTGCAACTGAAAATTTTCTCCCTTCACAAAAGCTAGCACCGGCAGGTGCGTGGTCGCTGGATTTTTTTTTAATTTTTCAATGGCCTGGCAAACGTCGGCCTTGCGCGAACTTAAATCCGTGATGACCAACAGCGGTTTTTCTTGAACTGCTCGTTCCGCTAATAAATCAACATCGTGAATTGTCACCACACGATAGCCTAAATCCTGCAGGCGATTGGCCAATTGGCTGCCGGGCAATAAATTTTCATAAAAAACAAGCGCAAGCGGTTTCGTCACAATTCAGAGATTGGGGGAGCGTCGTTTAAATTGCAAAAAAAATCGTGAATTCTCCGTCATCAATTAAAGACTGGCAAAAGCTAAATCCAAAACTTCGATCAGAAAATCTGCGTCGGCTTGATTGATGCACATCGGCGGCGCAAAACGAATCACATTGCCGTTTAATCCGCCTTTGCCGAGGAGCAATCCCATTTCACGCGCTTTTTCCAAAACCTGCTGGCACTCGGCTTTCGCGGGTTCTTTGGTCGTGCGGTCTTTTACCATTTCGATGCCGAGCATCAGACCTTTGCCGCGCACGTCGCCGATGACTTTATGTTTCTCTTTTAATTTGTTCAGACCAGCCAAAATCGTGTTGCCCATCTTGAGCGAATTCGCCTGGAGATTTTCTTTTTCAATGACTTCGAGAACAGCTTTTCCGATGGCGCTGACCACGGGATTTCCGCCGAACGTATTGAAATGAACTTTGCCAACGAGCGATTGGGAAATTTTCGCGGTCGTGACGACGGCGGCCAGCGGCGCGCCATTGCCAATTCCTTTCGCCATTGTCACGATGTCGGGAATCACGCCTTGCGTTTCAAATCCCCAAAAATGCGTGCCGGTGCGACCGAAACCAGTTTGCACTTCGTCCGCGATGCAAACGCCGCCTGCCGCGCGAACATGTTCGTAAGCATGTTTCAAATAGCCTTGCGGAAATTCCACGAAACCGCCGACGCCTTGAATGGATTCCGCGATGAATCCGGCAACTTTTCCGGGCGTCGCGTAGTCAATAATGCTTTTCACATCGTCTGCGTATTTGCGACCGGCGTCCGCGTCGTCGTAGCCGAAATTTCCGCGATATGGATACGGCGCGACCGCGTGATGCACACCGAAACTGTGCGGCACATTATATTTCCAGGTGCTGTGCGCGGTGAGTCCCATGCCAGACGCGTTGCCGCCGTGATACGCATTTCGCAGCGCGATCATGTCGAAATTTGCGGTCGAAGCGCGCGCCATCAAAAGTGCGAGGTCATTCGCTTCGGAACCGGAATTAACAAAATAACAATGCTTCAAATCGCCCGGCATTTTCGACGCGAGTTTTTCGGCAAATTGCGTGACGTTCGGTTGCAGATAAATCGTCGTGGAATGTTGGAGAATTTCATTTTGCTTGTTCGCCGCCGCGACGATGTGAGGATGACAATGTCCGACACTAATCGTCACAATGCCGCCGAGGCCGTCGAGATAACGCTTCCCTTTTTCGTCCCAGACATATTGCATTTTGCCTTCGACGATCATGATCGGTTTTCCGTAGTAGAGAAAAATTCCCGGATTCATGAACTGCTTGCGTAGAGCGAGAATTTCGTCAGCAGACGGCCCGGAGTATTTTTGCGGTTGATGGGAAACGGGCGGCAATGTCGGTGTTTTCATAGCGGTGAGAAAATTATGCTGTAGGAACGGCGACGTCGAGAATACAAATTTTGAAATTCTGTTTTGCGAATCTTAGATGCTTAGACGCCTAGTTTCTTAAGAGAGGCTAAATGATCTTTGGATTTCTTTCGATAATACAAAACCACTAGCCATGCAGGACCAATGGCAATACAAGTAAAAAAAGCCATTTGCATAGAAATAAACCGAAGATTCGAAATCATCTCTGCGTGCCAAAATTTACGACTGAACAAAACCTGACCTTGGAAAACACACATCATGATTAAGGCGGAACCTAAC
>JALYXC010000288.1 GCA_030947315.1 Verrucomicrobiota bacterium
AATCAGCCAGGCCGGAGGCGCTATTCAGCCGGGCAAGGAAGTTGCGCGGCTGTCCCCCGATTTGTGTGAAGGCACCGCCCACTAAAATCTTGCCGTCTGCCTGCACGGCAATTGACGTGATAAAAAAACTCGCATTCGGGTTGAACGAATCGGCCGCCCCGGTGGCGGGATCGAGCCTGGCAATGCGGTTGCGCGTGACCACCGCTCCCCCGTTCGGCGCGAGCGCTGTGAAATCGCCTCCGATCAAAACTTTGCCATCCGCCTGTAGAGCGATGGAACGGATGTTATTATTGGCATTGGGGTCGAATGAATCTGCCGCTCCGGTGACGGGATTGAGCCGGGCGATGCGGTTGCGCGTCTGCCCCCCGATGCTGTTCGCTCCGTTGAACAACCCGCCTGCTAATATCCTGCCGTCTGCCTGCACCACGAGAGCACGGACATCACTGTTCGCGTTTGGATCGAATGAATCTGCCGCTCCGGTGGTGGCATCGAGCCGGGCGATGCGATTACGCGTCTGTCCGCCGATGCTGTTCGCTCCCAAGAACAGCCCCCCCGCTAAAATTTTGCCGTCCGCCTGCACCGCGATCGCATAGACCTCACCATTCGCATTCGGGACCCATGAATCGGCCGAGCCGACGATGGGATCGAGCCGCGCGATGCGATTGCGCGGCTGCCCGCCGATGCTGTTCGCTCCGTTGAAAGCGCCGCCCACCAAAATCTTGCCGTCTGCCAGCACGACGATGGCATCGACAGAACTGTTCGCGCTCGGGTTGAACACCGTGTCGAGCGTGCCGTCCGGGTTCAACCGGGCGATGCGATTCCGCGTGACCGTCGGGCCGCCGTTGGGCGTGACCGTGGTAAAGTCGCCCCCAATCAGAACTTTCCCATCCGGTTGCACGACGACCACGCGAACCTGGCCGTTGGCGCTCGGATCGAAACCGTCGAGCGCGGATTGCGCGCACACGTCTGCCGCGCCGCCCAGCAGCATCAACAAAAAGACCAGCCAGGTTGTTTTCATTTTAAACCGACGGACTCGGTTCTCACTTTCAGGTTTGGGGAAAATTTCTTTTTTCATAATGTCGTAATTAGCGATCCCTTAGTTGGTTCAGGATTGAGAATAAAACTTTAAGGAATTTAACTGGCAAGGAAAAAATTCGCGTAAAAAGGACGCGAAAAAACTTAACCGTTTTAGAAAGGATAAAATTATAACGCTCCATTCACTAGAACTCATCTCATAAATGGGGAGCGCGCTCGTCTCGGGCGCAGCTAATGACGCCCTCGTCGTTGGCAGGGCGAGGGGAGCGCGAATCCCAATGATTAAATCTGATCTGCGCGAAGTTCACCGCGAGGGCGCTCTGAACCGAAGCCGGGGCGACTGCGGTTCAGCCGAAAATAAATTCGCGCACCTTAAAATGATTTATGAGACACGCTCCAAAACTAAAATTTGAAAAATGGCTTCACGAGCCGATGTTATCCAAAAGTAAATTTATGCATATACCATTCGATCAAAAAAATTCCGGTGATGAAAAACCAGAACTAAATCTTCGCGGGCCGGAATCAGTGACGAGACGAAAGTTTGTGAAACTGGCGCTTGCCACCAGCGTCGTTGCCAGCGCCGGCCCGCGAGCGTGGGCTATTGAAACAAAAGGCGGAATGATTTATCGCCTTCTCGGACGCACCGGTGAAAAAATTTCCGCGATCGGGCTGGGCGGGTTTCATATTGGCAATCCAAAAGAACAGGAAGGCATCCGAATTATTCGCAGCGCGATTGATCGCGGAATTACTTTTATGGATAACTGCTGGGATTATCACGATGGCGGCAGCGAAATCCGCATGGGCAAAGCGTTGCGCAACGGTTATCGCAATAAAGTTTTTCTCATGACGAAGATTGATGGTCGCAATAAAACAGCAGCGGCCAAACAAATTGATGAATCGCTCCAACGATTGCAGACCGATCATGTAGACTTGATGCAGTTTCACGAAATTATTCGACTGGAAGATCCAGATCGAATTTTTGCGGAAGGCGGCGCGATGGAAGCCATGCAAGACGCGAAGAAAGCGGGAAAAATTCGCTATATCGGTTTCACTGGGCACAAAGATCCGTTGGTCCATTTGCGGATGTTGGAAATTGCGGCCGATCATAAATTTCGTTTCGATGCCGTGCAAATGCCGCTCAACGTGATGGACGCGCACTTTCGCAGTTTTGAGCAGAAAGTTCTACCCGTATTGGTAAAAGAAAAAATAGGTGTGCTGGGAATGAAACCTTTGGGCAGCGGCCTGATTCTGAAAAGCAAAACGGCGTCGCCTATCGAGTGTCTTCATTATGCTTTAAATTTGCCGACCTCGGTGGTGATCACTGGAATTGACAGTATGAAAACACTTGATCAAGCCTTGGAAGCTGCGCGCACTTTTAAACCGATGATCCCAGAAGCAGTTTCGGCGTTGCTCGATCACACTCGCGACGCGGCCGCTCATGGCCACTATGAACTGTTCAAAACAGATTCGCGTTTTGATGGAACGGCGCACAATCCCCACTGGCTTGGTTGATGTAAGGGAAGGCTGACTTTGCTTTGCGAAAAAATCTCACCTTGCGTTTTTTTCTGCCATCCTCCGAATTGAAGAAGGTTTCGCGGGGGTTGTCGTAACTCACGTCACGGTTTCGTTTTTTGCAATTTGTTTTTCGCTTTTCCGGCGTGTTTGCCAGAGCCATCGCCTGCATCCATTTTCCCCGCCGCAGGATCGAGTTGATCGAGCACCGCTTGCAAACGTTTTTTGGCAGCGTTGGCCTGAGCATCGGCCGGGTCGGAGGCGACTAATTTTTCTTCAAACGGCGCGCCTTTCATGTCGAAAAGTTCTTCGTTTCTATTTAATTTCCAATCGGCCTCACGGACGTACCATTTTTTACCAAGCTCGACAAAAATCCACTCGCGCGACTCGCCTTTTTCTCCGCGCAATTCTGGCGCGAAATTATGACCATCCAACGTGACTCCTTCGGGCAGTTTGGCTCCCGCCAATTCGGCGAAGGTTGGAAAATAATCGCTGAAATCCAAAAGATTTTTTGAAATTTTTCCCGCGGGCGCTGTTCCGGGCCAACTGGCAATCATCGGAACCAAACTTCCCCCCTCCAACATTTCGCCTTTGTGGCCGGAAATATGTTTTCCATTGACCGTTGATCGTTCGGCCTCATTTTTCGCCGTGCCATTATCGCCGACGAAAATGAGAAGAGTTTTTTCCCGCAGCTTGAGACGATCCAGGTCGGCGACAAGTTTGCCCACGAGTTTGTCCATATAGGCAATATTATCGGCGTAAAAATCTTTGCTATCAGGAGCGCTGTCGGGCGTCCGCAGAATTTTTCCGTGAATATGAGACATCGCATAATGAACGTAAAATGGCTGATCGCGATGTTGCGTAATGAAGTCCACGAGAAATTCATGCATCAGATCCGGCAAATATTTGCCTTCGGGCAAATCGGTCTGTTTTCCATTTACCGTGTAATGAGCGTTCTGCTCGCGCCAATATTGTCCGCTGCCTTGAAAGCGCAAATATTCATCAAAACCCCAGTCGCTCGGTTGCAGCGGCAATTGACTCCATTTGCCTACGTGCGCCGTTACATAGCCGGCCGGCTTAAGGATTTTGGGAATCATAATTTCATTGGCAGGTTTCATGAGCGGGCCGCTGTCGTTGCCGGTCATGCCAGTGCGAAAGGCATAACGCCCCGTCAAAATCGCCGCGCGGGAAGGGCCGCAAAGCGGAGCGGCATAACAATGCTCGAAACGAATGCCGCTTTTGGCCAGCGCATCAATTTTCGGTGTTTTAAATTTGTCGGCGCCGTAACAACTGACATTTCCAAAACCGACATCATCGGCCAGAATAAAAATAATATTAGGGCGCGAAGCTTTGTCTGCCGCCGGCGAACTAAGCGCGAGGCCTGCAACAAAAGTAAGAAAGGTCAAAAACTTTTTCATGATGGTTGAGCAGACGAATCAGTGAAAAAAAAAGTTACTGCAATTCGTGGAAAAATTTTACTTTCAAAAATTCACGTTTTATTCCCGGACTCGATAGAAACCCTTATCGGAATTCGTGGCTGAGGTATCAATGAATTCGATTAGGCCGTTGATGTTGATCATATTGGTCAACGGTTCCCAATCCACCAGGTTCGTCGTGCGATCAATCCAATAGCTCACTCCCAGATCACCGCTGAAAATGAGATCCATCCGGCCATCTAATAAATGAATGATGGACTGAAACTGAGTTGGTCCAGGCAATGTTACCGTCAAGACGGCGTTACTGCTGATGACTCCTCCAATCGAATTCGTTATCATGACGGAGTAAGCGCCGGTGTCGTTGGTCTGAACATTCAAACGGGTATAAGTATTGTTTGTGGCGGCTGAAATGTTATTATTGTTGAATCGCCATTGGTAGCTCAAAGGAACTGACCCGGTAGTAGTGACACTGAAAGTAACATTGGTTCCGACTCGGGCAGTTTGGTTGAAAGGTTGTGTGGTAATCGCGGGAGGCACAGCGATCGCGCCAACATAGACAAAACGGACGGCATCGGCGAGCACCACATTTCCAGAAGCATCATTGGATAATCGCACGTATCCGTTGGTTCCAGACAAAAAAGGCCGCGCCGCAGCAATTAAAAACCATTGGCCACCGTTAATCTGTTGGTTGACTGAAATGTTTGTGCTGCCTCCATTATAAAAAACTGTCCAGGGCGCGTTAGGCGACCGGTTACTCCCTTGCGGATACCAGATATAAACGTCATAATAGCCGGCTACTCCGATACGCGGCCGATAGCTTACATTGGAGGTTCCTCCTGCAAACGAATTGGCAAAGCGATAATCCGCTGCGTACTTGTCCCCGGATGAAGTGCCGGTAGACCAGTTGCCAACAAAAGTTACATCAGGAGAAGGGTTATCGAGGATGATTTCGGTTAAAGTGCTGACAAAGTTTGCGGTGACAAATTTATTGGTGGTCAACGTGATATTAATCGGATTATTCGTGCTATTAAGGTCACCAGTCCAACCCGTAAAAATAAAATTGGCATTAGGCGTCGCGCTTAATGTGACAGTTGAGTTGGGCGGGTAGTTGGATTGATCTGGATTCTTTGCTATGGAACCTCCAGTGGTAGTGTTAACTGTCAAAGAAACATTTACAGAAAGCGTTGCTGTCACGCTGTTCGTAGAACCCAATGGATTGCTGACAATAACAGAGTAATCCCCCGAATCGCTTGTCATTACATTGCCGCGAATAAAACTGTTATTGGTCGCACCGGCAATGTTGGTGGAATTAAATCTCCATTGATAGGCAGGAGCCGGTGTGGCAGTGGCGCTAACAGAAAACACAGCGTTATTTCCAACAATCACAGTTTGACTCTGCGGTTGCGCAGTAATAATTGGAGGAGTTGGAACATCGGAAAACGTTGTCGCATTGGCTTCACTTGAATTAGATGATGTTCCCATCGTATTGCTCGCTCGAATAACGAAGTAGTAAGTCGTCCCGGCAAGGAGGTTGGTGCAACTATAACTCATGGTGTTTGCCGGGAGCGTGGCAATGTCCGTATAAGGTCCGCCAGAAACAACGCTGCGAGCAACTATAAA
>JALYXC010000296.1 GCA_030947315.1 Verrucomicrobiota bacterium
AAAAAACGGGCGAACTCGTTTGGTCTTCCAGTCCGGCAGATCGCCCGAAAGACAATTCTTTTTCGCATCCGTATTTAACTTTTCTTGGGGGCAAACGTGTTTTCTTTTCAGCGACCGGCGACGGCAGTGTTGTCGGCGTCAATGCCCGCACTGGCGATCCGCTTTGGCGCATTCCCATTTTTAAAGCGGGAATAAATGCAACTCTGCTCGTGCATAACAATGACAAAATTATTGCGATTTACGGAACGCCGTACGAACCCGGACAAATGGTTGCGCTAAAAATTCCAAATGTTATTCCGACCAATGCTGCGGCGGGTCCGGTCGTGGTCGAACGCGCTAAAGTTGAATTGTGGGCGAACGAACTTTCCACTTCCACGAGTTCACCAATTCTGGTCGGTGACCGGATTTATGTCGTCAGCGAAAAAGGCGATTTAAATTCCGTAGATGCAAACACCGGAAAAATTTTGTGGCACTTAAAAATCGGAATTGAGCAACGCAATGCTTCTCTGATTTTTGCCGATGGAAAATTATACGTGCCGATCCTAAACGATCCGGCAAGTAAAAATGAATCGGACGGCGCGTTTTACATTATTCAACCGAGCGAAACGGAAGGAAAAATTCTTGCGCACATCGCGTTGGACGGAAAATGTTTTGGAACACCGACGGCTTACAACGGAAAAGTCTATGTGCAAACGACGCGTCATCTTTACTGTTTCGGCGCGAAAGGAAACAACGCCGGTTTGCCCGCAGAAGTTGTCGCAAAAAAAGCACCAGCAGTAGGAACCGCAACGCAACTGCAAATTATTCCTTCAGAAGTTTTATTGCGACCCGGCCAAAAGCAGGATTTTCGAGTTCGTTCTCTTGATGCAAATGGTTTCACAGTTGAAGAAATTAAGGATTCAAAAAGCGTAAAATGGGCTGCCTTTATTCCGCCTACTGCAAAAGTAAAAGCGACGATGAAAGCGAATTTCAACGCCGAAAACACCTTAGTCGCCGAAACAAATTCTGTTCCATCGGCAGGCGCTTTTGAGGCGACTCTGGGAAATCTGAAAGGTTATATTCGTGGTCGCGTTTTGCCGTATTTGCCAGTTCAACAGGATTTTGAATGGGCGACACTTTCTGAAACAACGACCAATAATATCGAGCCGCCGACGGCGTTTGCGTATCCGCCTTTGCCGTGGATTGGCGCGCGGTTCAAATTTGAAATTCGCGATAAAGACGGCAGCAAAGTTTTAACAAAAACGGTGGATAATAAATTTTTTCAACGCGCCACGGTTTTTATCGGCGCACCGACGACGAAGAATTACACCATCGAAGCCGACGTGATGAGCGAAGGAAAAATGCGCGGCGAACGAGTCATAAAAATGTCGGAAGTCGGCCTCATTGGTCAGAGATATCTTGTGACGCTCAAAGGCAACGAACAGAAACTGGAAGTCAGTTCCAATTTTGAACGGCTGCGCGAATCGGTGGATTTTAAATGGTCGCCCAACGTCTGGTATCATTTAAAACAGCGCGTGGATTTGGCGAACGATGGATCGGGAACCGTTCGCGCCAAAGCATGGAAAAAAGGCGAAGCTGAACCAGAAAAATGGACCATTGAAGTGCCGCATAAAACCGCGCATCAAAGTGGTTCGCCGGGTTTGTTTGGATTTTCGCCGCAGGATATGCGGGTGTTTATTGATAATATTTCCGTGACGCCGAATTAGTAATGCCAACGATTTCCAGATTTTACGGCATTTTGATTTATATGAATCCGAATGATCATCGTCCACCGCACTTCCATGTGCGTTACGCAGAACATCGTGCTTCCGTGATAATTGCCACCGGCGATCTGATCGAAGGAAATCTTCCGACCCGCGCCTTGCGTTTAGTTCAGGAGTGGTGGCAACTTCATCAGGCGGAATTGGAGGAAAATTGGAGACGACGCGAGAATCAACTTCCAGTGCTGCCGATTGATCCGCTTTGAAAGGAGAAAAAATGAAATTCTTAAATGAAGTCAATAACATCCGACCCCTGGGTGGCTACCAATTATACGTTAGCTTCAATGATGGTTATAGTGGCGAAATTGATTTATGGCCATTGTTCGCCGATCCTAAAGGTCCGATCACGCAGCCCTTCAAAGACCCCGAGTTCTTTCAAAAAGTTTTTTTGGACACCGAGACAGGCGTTGTCTCGTGGCCCAACGGATACGACATCTGTTCGGATGTTCTTCGTCACTACTGCGAACATGGACGTGTGACCTCTAATGACGAAATGAATGCTTATTTCAATCCGGATATTTCTGCTTCGGTTCTAAACGACAAACCTTCAATAAAATGAAACGTATAATTCTTTTTTCTGCCGTCTCGCTCTTTGGTCTGGTTCAAATTCATGCCGCTGATTGGGCGCAATGGGGCGGGACTCCGGGGCGCAACATGTTTTCTCCCGCGAAGGGTTTGCCCGACAAATTCGAACCGGGCAAACCAAAATCCGGCACCGAAGAAATTGACCTCGCCACGACAAAAAATGTGAAGTGGGTGGCCAAGCTTGGTTCGCAAAGTTATGGCAATGTCACGGTCGCTGGCGGAAAAGTTTTTGTCGGCACGAACAATGAAAATCCGCGTGACAAAAAACATCAGGGCGACCGCAGTATTCTCATGTGCTTCGACGAAAAAACCGGCGCGTTTCTCTGGCAGCTCGTCGTGCCAAAATTGGTTTCTGGAAAAGTAAACGATTGGGAAAACCTCGGTTTGCATTCGTCACCGACGATTGAAGGTAATCGAGTTTATCTGGTGACGAGTCGTTGCGAAGTGATTTGTTTGGATACCGAAGGCATGGCGAACGGCAACGACGGACCGTTCAAAGATGAAGCGCAATACGTCGTCGGTCCCGGCAAACCGAAAGCGGAAATCGGCCCGAAGGATGCGGATATTATCTGGCGTTACGACATGATGGATGAACTTGGAGTTTTTCCGCACAACGCATCGAACTGTTCCGTGTTGATTGTGGATGACCTCGTTTACGCCTGCACCTCCAACGGTCAGGATTGGACTCATTCAAATATTCCTTCGCCCAATTCACCGAGTTTTATTGCGCTAAATAAAAAAACGGGTGAACTCGTCGGCGAAGATGACGCGAAAATTGGCCCGCGCATTTTTCACGGACAATGGAGTTCGCCTTCCACCGGCAAAGTGAACGGCAAGCAACTGGTTTTCTTCGGTGGCGGCGACGGATTTTGTTACGCGTTCGATGCGAAACCGGTGAAAGAAGGCGACACCAGTTTTCTGAAAAAACTTTGGTGGTTCGATGCGAATCCGCCCGAATACAAAAAGACGAAAGACGGGCAGGCGATAAAATACCCCGCCGCAGAAGGCCCGAGTGAAATCAATGCGACGCCCGTGTTTTACAAAAATAAAGTTTACGTGGCGACCGGCCAGGACCCGGAACACGGCGAAGGCGTCGGGCATCTGGTTTGTTTGGACGCGACCAAAACAGGCGACATCACGAAGACCGGTTTGATTTGGGATTACAAGGGAATTCATCGCAGCATTTCCACCGTTTCGATTACGCCGGACGGATTATTATTCGTCGGTGATTTTTCCGGCTTCATTCATTGTCTCGATGCAGAAACTGGAAAAGTTTATTGGACGCACGACATGAAAGCGCACATGTGGGGTTCGACTTTGGCGGCAGATGGAAAAGTTTATGCTGGTGATGAAGACGGAGATTTTGTGGTTCTGGCCGCGACCAAAGAGAAAAAAGTTTTAAGCGAAACGAATATGGGCGCGCCGGTTTATTCCACGCCCGTCGTCGCGAACGGCGTGATTTACGTGGCGAGCAACACGCATCTTTATACTTTCCATGATACTTCGAAAAATTCCGTTTCCAAAGATGAAGCGCCTAAGGTGGAAATCGAATTGAAGAAGCCGGAGGAAAAAAAATAATTTCATGAACGATTCCGTTTCGTCCGAATTAATTCAAGCGGCTCAAACGCGGCTCGATTCCCACGTCCGCGAAATTATGCAATGGCATTTTTCATCGGAAACAGGGTGTCCATTCTGGCTCGATTGGGCGAAGAAAGCCGGCTGGAATCCCGCCGCTGAAGTTAAAAAGTTTTCCGACATTTCAAAATTTCCGCATTTTCAGGATGAATGGTTGCGCGATTTGCCCAACGAAGTCTGGGTGCCGAAAAAACTGAAAGGCCGTCCGTTCAACATTTTTGAAACCGGCGGCACGACCGGAATGCCGAAACAACGCATTGGCTGGGACGATTACAAAGTGGATTACAGCGAATTTTCCGAAAAACTTTCTGACGAACAATTTCCGCGCAACAGTTATTGGCTGATGATGGGGCCGACTGGTCCGCGTCGCCTGCGCCTCGCGATTGAACATTTGGCGAACGTTCGTGGCTGTTCCTGTTATTTCATCGATCTCGATCCGCGCTGGGTCAAAAAAGTCATCAGCAACAAACAATTTGAACAAGCCCGCGCTTACATGGAACACGTCGTGGATCAAGCCGTCACGATTTTGAAAAATCGCAAAGTCACTGCGCTTTTTACGACGCCAAAATTATTGGAAGCGCTCGGGGAAAAAATAAATTTGTGGGATGCGGGCATTCGCGGCGTTTTTTGCGGCGGCACGACGATGGCTCCGCAATATGTGCGTTTCATCATCGAAGAAGTTTTGGAAAATCGAATCGGTTTTCAACCCACTTACGGAAATACGTTGATGGGTTTGGCGGCGAGCGTGCCGTTGCAACCGGAAGATAATTTTTCTGTGACTTATTATGCGCCGCAACCTCGCGCAGTTTTGAGCGTGGTGGATGCGAACGATACGACACAATTAAAAAATTACGGCGAGTGGGGTCGCGTCGAATTAACCACGCTGACGCATGAATTTTTTATGCCGCGTTTTCTGGAACGCGACGAAGCGATTCGCCGCGAACCGCGCGCACCGTACGCCTGGGATGGCGTCGCGGAAGTCCGGCCTTTTGGCGCGATGGAAAAAAATATTGTCGAAGGCGTTTATTGAAATTTGTTGAAGCTCCGGGCGAATTTGTTAAAGTTAAACTATGAAAATGGAAGACTTGCAAACGATATATAAAGCGCGGCCTTTCCGTCCATTTGCCATCCACACCGCCGATGGACGCACGTTTCCCATCCCGCACAATGAATTTTTAGCTTACGATCCAGAAGGCACGACCCTTGTCGCGTTTCGAACCAATCACACTTTTTCAGTTTTGGATCTTGATCTCGTTACTGAGTTGGAACTGCTGCCGACCAACGGAAAATTCAAAGGGCGCACGAAAAAGTAACGCTCGGTCCTGTCGCCGGTAAAGCTGAATCTGGATTTATACTTATGAAACGTTTATCCAACAAATTTCCTCCGACGCCTCGCTTTCTTTTGGCTTTTGTAATTTTCACGGTTGTCCATAGTTGCGCATTCGCTGTGAACCAATCCACTGAGCAGGAATTCCTTCCCATCGGAGAGGCGGTGATTCGTCTCCTGGAATCTGGAGACGCGAAGAAATTTGCGGATGAAATCGCGCCGTCCTTGAAGGATTGGCAATCCGTGCGCTCGACGAATGTTGTTTCGAAAATTGAAGATCCTTTCGGTCCAGCTTTTCAAAAGCAACTCAGCCGCAGTCGCGACGGGGTTGAGGGAAGCGCAAAAAATGTTTTGTCAAAAGCGGTGGTTCTTGGTCTGGACTTATCACACATGAAATTTCGCATTAAAGAAATTCCACCGAGGGACTTAAGCAGCTTCGAATACGACCCCATCAGGGCCAAAGGGCAATCCTTGCCCTGGGTGTCAGATATTGAAGTCATTTTAATTGGAGAGCCATCGGAGAAAGCTACTAATGCCTCCTCTTTTCGCGATGAATTCAAGTTGGCTCTTGGCGGCGTAAGTGGCGCGTTAAAATTTTCGGGTGGTTGGCGGTTCTCCGATGGCATTCGCTGGAAAGAATTTCCTCGCGGCGTTGCTGACAAAAAAACGGAATCAGAATTGGCCGTGATGAACAAGCTCTTGTCCGACCATCACCTCACGCTGAACGAGGATCCGGCTTTGAAAACTCTCGGCGAGCTACTCGCTCGATTCCTGCGGGAACGCGACGAACATATTTTTGTTGCCGGCGCTCTCCAAAGCATGGATGAAATCTGGAGTCAGCTTGAAAAGAAATCCAAAGAAGTTGGAGAAAAACTGCCGCCGAGAAAGGAACTCGAAAAGATGTTTAGCGCGTTTCAAGATCAAATCACGCAGTCTGCCCGGGCAGTGCTCGACCAGACTGAGCGGCTTGGAATTAATTTTACGAATGCCGTGCTGAAACTAAA
>JALYXC010000297.1 GCA_030947315.1 Verrucomicrobiota bacterium
TCACGATCATCGTTTCCGACACCATTCGCGTTTATCTCGAAGAACGATTTGCCTTTCACGCGCCGGAACGAACGACGGAAGAATTTCTTTACGAATTAAAGTCCACTGATTTATTGACCGACGACCAAAAAAAAAGTCTCGGTGAATTTTTGTCGCGTTGCGACTTAATTAAATTTGCGAAATACGATCCAACCGAAACTGAACTCGAAGATTTACATCAGTCCGCTATGAGCCTCGTCGAAGAGACGGAACCAAAACCAATTTCTTCAGCTCTCGACTCTCGATCTCCGACCCTCGCCGTCACCCAATGACTTTTGCTCATCCATTTTTTTTATTGCTGCTCCTGCTTTTGCCCGTTCTTGCCTGGCTGAAAGGAAAATTCGGTCAGGATTCCGCTTTTCTTTATTCCTCCGTGCAATTGGTCAAGCCGATTTCCGGTCTGCGCCGTTCGCGCGCGGGAAAAATTTTACTGCAATTACGCTGGCTGTCCCTGGCTTTTTTTATTCTGGCGCTGGCGCAACCGCGACTTTTAAAGGGCGAAGCGAAAAGTCGCGCCAGCGGCATTGATATTGCCGTGGCTCTTGATTTATCCGGTAGCATGGCGTCCGAAGATTTTGAAATAAAAGGTCAACGCGTCAATCGCCTCGAAATTGCCAAAGACGTTTTGGAAAAATTTATCCAGGATCGTGTGAATGACCGAATCGGCCTGATTGCTTTTGCCGGGCGCGCCTACATCGCTTCGCCGATGACGCTTGATCATGATTTTCTTTTGCAAAATTTGCAGCGCATTCACCTCGGTATGATTGAAGATCGAACCGCCATCGGCTCCGCGCTGACCGCCGCGTTAAACCGGCTGAAAGATTTAAAATCCAAAAGTAAAATTATAATTTTAATGACCGATGGCCAAAACAATGCCGGCAAAGTCCCGCCGCTCACCGCCGCCGAAGTTGCCCAAACTCTAAAAGTAAAAATTTATACGATAGGGGTCGGAACACGCGGCCAGGCGCCTTATCCTGTCACTGATCCTTTCGGGCGAAAGGGCTATCAAATGATGCCCGTGGATATTGACGAAGAAACGCTGACCAAGATCGCCAACCAAACAGGCGGAAAATATTTTCGGGCGGACAATTCGGAAGCGTTGCGAAAAATTTACGCTGAAATAAATCGTCTGGAAAAATCAGAAATCGAAGTTAAAAAATTTCGCCAGTACGAAGAACTTTTCGGCTGGGCGATTATGGGCGGATTGATTTTTCTTTTGCTGGAAATTATTTTGAGCCAGACGATTTGGAGAAAACTGCCATGAGAAAGTTTACGATTTACGATTTACGATTTACGCGCAGTTTTATTTCGTGCGCGCAGGCTCTCGACTCTCGACTTTCAACTCCATCCAAATGAGATTCGCCCAACCACAATTGCTTTGGCTCTTGATAATTTTTCTGCCGTCGCTTTGTCTTTTTTTATTTTGGTGCTGGCGGCAAAAACAAAAACTGATCACGCAATTTGTTCAATCCCGTTTGCTCGCCAATTTAACGGTGGGCGTTTCGCAAAGACGTCAAAAATTTCGGTTGATTCTCCTCGTGATGGCAGTCGCTTTTTTGCTGCTTGCGTTGGCCCGGCCGCAGTTTGGTTTTTATCTCGAAGAAGCGCGTCAACAAGGACTCGACATCATTGTCGCGATGGACACCTCCAAAAGTATGCTGGCCACCGACGTTTCGCCAGATCGTTTGACCCGCGCCAAACTCGCGGTGTTTGATTTAATGAAACAGGCCAAGTCGGATCGACTCGGTTTGATTGCTTTTGCGGGAAGTGCATTTTTGCAATGCCCGCTTACGCTGGATGAAGAAGCTTTTCGCCAAAGCGTGGAAGCGCTGGACGTAAATATTATTCCGCAAGGCGGCACCGCTTTGGCTGAAGCCATTCAAACCGCCGCGACGGCATTTGAAAAAAATAGCGACAATCATAAAGTCCTGGTGCTTTTCACGGATGGCGAAGATCACGACAGCGGCGCGGAAGAAGCTGTCGAAAAAGCGGCCGCGAGCGGATTGAGAATTTTCACCATTGGCGTCGGCAGTGCGGAAGGCGAACTTTTGCGCGTGAAAGATGAACAGGGAAACAGTTCTTTTCTGAAAGACGATCAAGGCAACGCCGTTAAATCGCGCTTGAACGAAACGTTGCTCCAAAAAATCGCGACTAAAGCGCACGGTTTTTATCTTCCCTTGCAGGGCGCAAATCCGATGGAAATTCTTTATTCGCGGGGTCTGGCGCCGCTGCCTAAATCCGAGGCCACCACTAAACTGGTCCGAAATTATCGCGAGCAATTTAAATGGCCGCTCAGCCTGGCCATCGCGCTTTTAGTTTTCGAACTGTTTTTGCCGCAACGAAAACGAGTGCGCCGCACCGCCGCAATGGCCCAAGCCGCCAATCCCGAATTTAAAAAAGCAGTGGCAATTTTGATTTTATTTCTGGTGCCCTTGGCTGGATTTTCCTCCCTTTCATCTGCATTGAAAAAATATGAAGCGGGAAAATTTCGTGATTCCCTCAGCGAATATCAAAAGTTGGCCCGACAAAAAACCAACGACTTTCGCTTGAATTACAATGCGGGCGCCGCGGCTTATCGCGCCAAAGAATTGGAAGCCGCCCAAAAACATTTCAGCGAGGCCCTCGTTTCGCCTGATTTGCAATTGCAGGAAAAGGCTTATTACAATTTGGGCAACACGCTTTTTCAACGGGGCGAACCGCAGGCCGATCTGGAAAAGAAAAAAGAGGATTGGGAACAAGCCATAAAAAATTATGAAAATGCCTTGAAGTTAAATTCGCAGGACGCGGACGCGAAACACAACCGTGACTTCGTCAAAATGAAATTAGAAGAATTAAAAAAACAGGAACAACAGAAAAACCAACAATCCAAAAACGACAAATCGCCAAACGATAAAAAAGATCAGAAAGACCAAAAAAAGCAGGATAAAAACGATAAAGGCGACAAGCAGGACAAAGATCAAAAAGAAGATCAGCAAAAAAAAGACTCAGCCAAACAAGATAAAAATTCTCAGGAGCAAAACGAAAAACAGAAACAAGAACAAAAAAAATCCGAAGAAGCGAAAAAAGAAAAAGAAAAACAAGACAAAACTAATCAGGCGAAAAATCAAAAGCCGGAGGAAAACAAACCCGACTCAGAACCGGAGCAGGCAGCGAATGCTGTTCCGGGAAAAATGACCAAAGAGCAGGCCGACCAATTTTTAGAAATGATGAAACAGGAAGATAAACCGCTGGTGTTTGCGCCGCCCCAAAAACCAAAAACCTCAAATCGCCCTATTAAAGATTGGTAGGCGCAACACTAATAACAATCCATGAAAAATTTTTCGCCGGTTCTGCATTTGCGCCTCCCACTATTTTTTCTGAGCGCGTTTTGTTCTGAAGAGATAATTGCCGCCGAAAAAAACGAACCATCCAAATTAAACATTCTTTTTATCGCGGTGGATGATCTGAATACTTCTCTCGGCTGCTACGCTCATCCGCTCGTTAAATCGCCCAATATTGATCAGCTCGCGGCGCGCGGGATAAAATTTGATCGCGCTTATTGTCAATATCCGCTCTGCAATCCGAGCCGCAGTTCGTTGCTCTCCGGTTTGCGGCCCAACACCACAAAAATTTTCAACAACAGCACGCCGATCCGAAAAGTTTTTCCTGACATCGTGACGTTGCCGCAGCTTTTCAAAAACAACGGTTATTTTTCAGCGCGCGTCGGAAAAATTTATCATTACGGCGTGCCGGGCGAAATTGGCACCAGCGGCTTGGACGACGCGCCTTCCTGGAATCAATTTGTAAATCCACGCGGCCGCGATCGAGACGTGGAAGCGGACATTATTAATTTTACACCGACGCGCGGATTGGGCGCCTCGCTTTCCTGGCTGGAAATGAAAGGCGCCGAGGAAGATCAGACTGATGGAAAGGTTGCGTCAGAAACCATTCGTCTCCTCGAAGAACACAAAGACAAACCATTTTTTATCGCGGCTGGATTTTATCGTCCGCACGTTCCTGATATTTCGCTGACCAAATATTTTGATCTTTACCCACTCGAAAAAGTTTTACTGCCCGAAGAACCCGCCGAACATTTTAAAAATATTCCTCCAATCGCGCTCACCACAACCCCGTTGAATTACGGTCTCGAGCCGGAAAAATTGCGGAAATTCAAACGCGCTTATTTCGCCAGCATCAGTTTTGTGGACGCGCAAATTGGCAAAGTCTTGGACGCGCTGGAACGATTGCAACTGGCCGATCGCACCGTCGTGGTTTTATTCGGCGATCACGGCTGGTCATTGGGCGAACATGGCC
>JALYXC010000319.1 GCA_030947315.1 Verrucomicrobiota bacterium
CGTTAGCTAATTGCTTCAAAATTCCCGAACTTAAATCGCGGATTTTTTTCACGCTGATTGTTTTGGGCATTTGCCGATTGGCCGCTTTGATTCCTGCGCCTGGCCTGGATGCGACTGCGCTCAAGATTTTTTTCGAGTCGGGCGGCGGCGCCAGCGGCAATTCTCTGTTGGGCATGTATAGTCTTTTTACCGGTGGAGGTTTTGAACATTGCGCGGTCGGCACTCTCAGCATCATGCCGTACATCAGCGCGACGATTATTATTCAATTGCTCACCGCGGTCGTTCCTACTCTCAGCAAATTGGCGCGTGAAGAAGGTGGCCGCGCCAAAATAATTCAATATGGCCGTTATCTCACGGTGCTGCTTTGTCTCGGACAAGGAATGGCCATGGCGATTAGTTGGGAAAATCCAAAATTTATCGGCGAAGGAATCGGGCGACTGGTTCTATACGATAATATCTGGTGGTATCGAATTCAAACGACTTTGATTTTAACGACTGGCACAGTTTTGCTGATGTGGCTCGGTGAACAAATTACCGAGCGCGGCATTGGCAACGGAATTTCATTGATCATTACGATTGGTATTTTATCGCGTTTGCCCCAAGCAGGTCAGGGGCTTTATGAAATGTTTTTTCCTCCCGCTGGCATTGATGCAAAGTTCAATGGATTTCATGGCATCGCCCTCGTTCTGCTTTTAGTGGGCGTGGTGGCCGGCGTTATTGCCGTCACTCAAGCGCAACGAAAAATTCCAGTGCAATACGCCCAACGCGCTGTCGGCCGCAAAGTTTATTCTGGCGGAAGTTCATTTATGCCGTTGCGAGTCAATTATGCGGGAGTCATGCCGGTGATTTTTGCCCAAGCGATTCTCATGTTTCCTGCGCACATTTTTAATTTTCTGAGCAAGAAAATGGATGTGCCTTTTTTCGGAAAAATAGCTGGATATTTAAATCCTGGTTCGCCGCTTTATTTGATTCTTTACGGCTTGATGATTTTGTTCTTTTCCTATTTTTGGGTGGCGACGCAATTCAACGAACTGCAAATCGCTGATGACATGAAAAAATCCGGCGGCTACATTCCCGGCGTGCGGCCGGGCAACGCCACCAGCGATTTTCTTCACCGTGTCATGAGCCGAATCACTCTGGCGGGCGCGCTTTTTTTAACGGTCATTGCGGTCATACCGATTATTCTAGCAAATGCCATGGCCATTCCGCAGGCAGTCGCGCAATTTTTTGGCGGCACCAGCATGTTAATTATGGTCGGCGTGATGCTCGACACCATGCGCCAAATGGAATCGCATTTATTGATGCGGCATTACGATGGTTTTTTGAAAAAAGGCCGGCTCAAAGGCCGATTTTAATGATGAGTCGCGGGCTGTGTCTGCGCGTGTTCGCAAGCTAAACCTTGCGATTGCGACCAAATGATTATTCTGAAAAGTGAACGGGACTTGGAAGCCATGCGTCCGGCGTGCCGAGTCGCCACGGCGGTGTTGGATGAGGTTAGCGGATTTATCCGGCCGGGCGTGACGACGCGGGAAATTGATCATTTTGCCGCCGACCGGATTAAACATTACGGCGCCAAAAGCGCTTTTTTGGGTTACAAAAAATATCCGTGCCATATTTGTATTTCGGTCAACGAACAAGTCGTGCACGGATTGGCCAATGAACGCCGCGCTGAATTTGGCGACATTATCAGTTTGGATGTGGGAGTTTTTTATAATGGATTTGTGGGCGACACAGCGCGAACCGTGGCGGTGGGCGGTTGTGGAGTTTTGGCCCAACGCTTGATGGATATTTCAGAGCGCGCCTTATACGAAGGAATTGCCCGGGCCGTGCCCGGAAATAAAGTCGTGGATATTTCACGCGCGATTCAAGATTTTGTCGAAGGGAACGGGTTCAGTATTGTCCGTGAATTTGTCGGGCACGGCGTCGGTCGCAAAGTTCACGAAGAACCGCAAGTGCCGAATTACGTGGAAAACAAATCGTCGCCGAAATTACGAGCGGGCATGACCCTGGCGATTGAGCCGATGGTCAATGCGGGACGGCCCGAAGTGCAAATTTTAAAAGATCGCTGGACAGTGGTCACGAAAGATGGTTCACTATCCGCCCATTTTGAACATACGGTTTTGGTCACGGAAACTGAGCCGGAAATTTTAACGTGCCCAGAGAAGATGCCATTAAAGTTGAAGGGATCGTGATCGAAGCGTTGCCCAATAAATTGTTTCGAATTGCCCTGGCCAATGGCCATCAAATTCTAGGGCATCTAAATGGAAAAATGCGACCGGACTTTTTTCGCATTTCGGTCGGAGACAAAGTCATGGTGGAAATGTCGCCTTACGATTTATCAAAAGGCCGCATTGTTGTCGGAGAAAAATAATTTAAAGAAAAATTTATGAAAGTTCGCGCTTCAGTAAAAAAACTTTGCGAAAATTGCAAGGTCATTAAACGCAAAGGAGTGATTCGCGTCATTTGCACGAATCAACGGCACAAACAACGTCAAGGCTGAACGATTCAACAATTTAACAATTTAACAAATTATGGCCCGCATTATTGGAGTAGAAATTCCCGGTGAAAAGCGCATTGAAATTGCGCTGCAGTACGTTTACGGCATTGGCCCGGCCCATGCGAAAATTATTTTGGAAAAAGCCAATATTGATCCGAACATTCGCGCCAAAGATCTGGACGAAAATCATTTATCGCAAATTGTCCACGCCATTCAGGAAGGCAAATATATTATCGAAGGCGATCTGCGCCGCGAACTGGGCATGAACCTCAAACGCCTCCAAGGCATTAAATGTTATCGCGGCACCCGTCATTTGCGCGGATTGCCCGTGCGCGGACAACGCACTTCGACCAATGCCCGCACCCGCAAAGGCCCGCGCAAAACCGTCGGCGTCCAGCGCAATCCCAACGCAAAAACTGGTATTCATTAATTTATTTTTATGGCTGAAGAAAAGAAAAAACCTGTGGCCGACAAAAAAGAAAAATCGCAAACGCCCGCAGAAAAAGTCGTTCCGGATGAAGGCGAAAAGCAACCGAACCGGCCGGCAAAAAAAGCCGCGCCCACTGGAACTGCGCCGACCTCGGCGGCCAAACCTGCGGACGGCGCGCCCGTTCCGGCGGTGGCCGCTCCGACCGCTGCTGAATTGCTCGCCGAAGATCCGAACGCCAGAAAAGTTGTCAAAGCAAAAGGAGCCAAAAATATTTCCGTCGGCATCGCCAATATTCTGGCGACCTTCAATAATACGAATGTCACCATTACAGATATGCACGGCAACCTTCTCGGCTGGTCCAGCGCGGGCCGCGTCGGTTTCAAGGGCTCTCGCAAAAGCACGGCGTTTGCCGCCCAACAAGTCGCTCAAGACGCCGCGCGTCAAGCGATGTCTCACGGAATGCGCGAAGTTGAAATTCGCGTCAAGGGCCCCGGCTCCGGCCGTGAATCAGCCATTCGCGCCTTGCAGGCTATTGGTTTGGAGATCAGCGTTATTAAAGATGTTACTCCTGTCCCCCACAATGGTTGTCGCCCCCGCAAAAAACGGCGCGTTTAAAAAAATAATTTGATCCCCAACTCTTAACTAATTCTCAACATACTATGGCTCGTTACACAGGTCCTCGCACACGCATCAGTCGCCGTTTTGGCACGCCGATTTTTGGTCCCTCAAAATATTTGGAACGCCGCAATTATGGGCCAGGTGTGCACGGCCCAAAATCGCGCCGCAAACATACCGATTACGCTCTGGGCCTTATCGAAAAACAAAAATTTCGTTATTATTACGGCTTGATGGAACGCCAGTTTCGCGGCGTGTACGAAAAAGCCCTCAAACGCCGCGGCATCACCGGCGAACATATGTTGCAAATATTGGAAAGCCGTTTGGACAACGTGGTTTTCCATCTCGGTTTCGGCAATACGCGCGCTTCCGCCCGTCAATTGGTTGGCCACGGCCACGTTAAAGTCAACGGCCGCAAAGTGAATATTCCTTCCTACTCGTTGAAAGTGAATGACATTATTGAAGTGAAGGATTCCAATGTTGCTCGGCAAATGGCGACCAAAAATTTGGAAATTTCCACCAGCCGCGCGGTGCCCGATTGGATTTCCCTCGACAAAAACGCGTTCAAAGGAACCGTCATGCGCATTCCAACACGCGAGGAAATCCAGCCGATCGGTAACGAACAAGCGGTCGTCGAATTTTATTCCCGTTAATCAACCCGCCCGCGCTTTTCCGAAAAGAGCCGGGCATAAAAACAATTATACGGATTTTTTCAGCGGGAATATTGAACTGAAAAAATCAGATTAAAATTGTTAAGAAAGAAAATATGCCAGTACGTTTAGGCCGTTTTGAAATGCCCAAACGGTTGACCAAAGAAGAGTCAACCGCCACTGAAACTTACGCGAAATTTGTTGCGGAACCGTTCGAAACCGGTTACGGCCACACCATCGGCAATTCGCTTCGCCGGGTTTTGCTTTCCTCCCTGGAAGGCGCGGCCATTACTTCCATCAAAGTGGACGGCGCCATGCACGAATTCGCCACCATTGACGGCGTCGTCGAAGATGTCACCGACATCGTTCTCAACCTCAAGAAAGTTTTATTCAAAGGTCACAGTCGCGAACCGCAAACTCTTTTGCTTTCCGCCAATAAAGAAGGCGAAGTAACCGCCGCCGATATTGAACTCAATCAAAATGTCGAACTGGTTAACCC
>JALYXC010000326.1 GCA_030947315.1 Verrucomicrobiota bacterium
GCCGTGCGCAATTTTATTTAGCCACAGATTAACACGGATGAAATACGGATAAAAAAAGTTTCCAATCTGTGGGAATCCGTGTTCATCCGTGGCTTCCAGTTTTATTAATTCTCAGGCCAGGCTCCGCTCGCGGCCTTCGTGGTTGCTTTTTCAATCGGTTCTTTCGTCGGATCACTGAGTGAGAGCAAAACTCTTTTGGCTCGGTCGGCATTTCCTTTTTCCAATTCTGTTAAAGCTTCGCGAAATGCTTTTAGCCGAAAATCTTCTTCGCCCTCCGCGCGCTCGACGCGATCCAAAAACGCAGCGAGATCAATCAGCTTGGCGCGCGCTTCCATGAAATAGAGATCAAGAATCTGCTGGCGTGTCATCATTTCTGGTCCGACATTACTGTGCTCGATTTTGTTCGTCCATCGAAGATAAAATTTTTTTGAGTGATTTTATGGGTTGGCGCGTCTAGTATTCTGGAAAGCAAATAAAATTTATGAAATTTCTAAAATTATTTCTCGCGATGGCGATCCTCACGATTTTCGCCAGCACAACTTTTCTTCGCGCCGATGATGCGAAAGCAAAAGTGAAACCTTACCCGCTCAAGAACTGCGTCACCGATGGCGAAAAGCTCGGCAGCATGGGCAAGCCTTACACGTTTGTGCATGAAGGCCGCGAAATAAAACTATGCTGCAAAGGCTGCGAAGACGATTTCAAAAAAGACAGTGCCAGGTATATTAAAAAACTTGAAGCGGCCGAAAAAAGCGAAAAAAAATAAATAACCGAAAATCCTTTTGTGAAAACTGTTCTGGCCATTTTATTCAGTCTCCTGTTCGCAGGAGCGCCGACAGTTTTTTCTGCAAACGCCGCTGCGACTTCTAAAGAAACCAAAAATTGCGTTTGTGTAAAATGTTCCCGCAATTGTTGCATGGCGCAACAATCGCCGTCGCAGCCGATTTCTTCCGCGCCAACTCGCGCAGGTTCCCAAAATAACTGGCAATTGATTGCGGCGATGGTTAAACTTTTCTTGCATCAGCCCGCAGTTGTTTCTGCGAAAATTTCTTCGCCGGTTTTATCTTCGCCTTTGATGGCTGCCGTTCCGCTTTATCAGCAGAACTGCAGTTATCTCATTTGATTTTTTCTTCTCCCGCCCGACGTGTGCCTTGAACCGGCGAACTGCGGCTTTTCCTGTCGTCTTGCGCTTAATTTTTTCGAGCGCATTTTCGGATTTAATTTTACCAACAATTTATATGAAATTTTGCACAACAATTTTTTTGGTCATGCTTGGTTTTCGTTTGGCTGCCCAAACGGGCATCGCGACGAAAGAAAATTCTTTCACCAATTTTCTTTCGTTGGAATCCGTCGTCAACGAAGTGTTGAGCAACAATCCTTCACTCAAAGCGGCGCGCGCAAATTGGGAAGCGATGAAGGAACGCGTTCCTCAAGCTCGGGCTTGGGATGACGCGCGTCTCGGTTTTGACGCCACTGCCGGGCGTTTTGTGAGTGTGCCGCAAAATTCTTTCAGCGACCAAAAAGTTATGGCGGAACAAACCATTCCAGTGACGGGAAAAAATCGGTTACGCGGCCAGGCTTCCAACGCGGAGGCGGCGGGAGCTTTTGCGGAATTTCATCGGCGCGAACTGGATTTCACGGCGAAAGCGCGAATTGCTTTTTTTCGGTTGGCCAATGCGCGGGCGCAATTGGAATTGAATCGTAAAAATAGCGAGTTGCTCAAACAATTTTCCGAAATTACCCGTCGCAAATATGAGGCGGGCACTCAATCGCAATCCGATTTTTTGAGCGCGGAAACGGAAGTGGCAAAACTTCAGGAAAACACTTTTGATTTTCGCCGCCAGATTTCCGATGCGGAAACGCAACTCAATATTTTGATGAATCGTCCCGCGAATGCTCCGCTCGCCGCGCCGGAGAATTTAGTTTTTCAATCTTTGATTTTCGCAGTGGAAAATATTGAAACAAATGCTTTGGCGCATCGTCCCGAATTATTAATTGCACAAAAGAAAATCGAGGCCGCGCAAGCCAGGCTGGAGGCGTCGCGGCGCGAATGGATTCCCGAGCCGAGCCTGCGGGTCGAGGCGGTTCGCTACCACGGCGCGGCGCAACCGATCAGCGAAGTTATGGCCGGAATTTCGTTTAACCTGCCGTGGTTTAATCACAAAAAATATTCGGCGGCGATACGTGAAAATAAAAAAATGCTGGAAAGTGCGGAACACGAACTCGAAGCAGCGCGCACAGAAACGGTCGGGATGGTTCGCGACCAGCTAAAAAAAATCGATACGTTTCATCATCACGCGGAATTGTTCCGCAACAATTTGCTGCCGCTCGCCCGGCAAACGGCCGATTCCAAACGGTTGAGTTACGAAACCGACAAAGCGGGTTTCTTCGATTTGCTGACCTCGCAAAAAAGCACGCAGGAAATCGAGGCAATGTATTTGAATCATTTGACCGAATACCGGATTGCTGTGGCAGAACTGGAATCATTGGTCGGAATCAGGATGGAAAATTTTACGAACGAAAACAAACAGGAGGAAAAATGAAATTTAAAAAAATATTATTGTGGAGTTGCCTGCTGATTTTTGCGGCGACGCTTTTCGCTTTTATTTCCTGCGCCAAAAAAGATGGCGCAGGAAAAGGCGAAAGCGGCGTTGATTACTACACTTGCTCGATGCATCCGTCGGTCAGATCGCAGGACCCGAAAGCGAAGTGTCCGATTTGCGGAATGGATTTAATCCCGGTGATGAAAAGGAAATCCCCCACCGATTCCACCGGAAAAAATGACGCAAAAAGCATGGGCATGTCTGAAAAGGAACATTCCAAAATGCACGAGAAAAAAAGCGCTGCGGGATCAAAAGAAATGATGGATATGCCGGGCATGAAAGGGATGGACACGAAGAATAAAGACAAAATGAAAGCTGACGATGAGCCAAGTGAATTCATAATTCCGGTCGCTCGTCAGCAAATGATTGGGGTGACTTACGCAACTGTTGAAAAGAAATCGTTGCAACAAATTCTCCGCGTGGTCGGCACCG
>JALYXC010000362.1 GCA_030947315.1 Verrucomicrobiota bacterium
ACCAGCCGCCGGCTAAAATCAGATTGAGAACCACCGATGCGATAAGCCAAATTCGGATGCGCATAAAATTATATTTGCCCAAAACGGCGCTTCCATGCAAATCAGAAATTCTGTTACGGACGGTTTATCGAAAATTTTATTCCGGTCAAAAAATGAATTTATTCAGAAAATATTTCTTCCGGCAGCTTGACGATTGGCTTGGCCGCTGCGAATTTTTTCAACTTGGCAGAAAACCGGTCAGAAGAAACGGCCGGTGATTTATTCTCGACCGTTTTGGCAGCTCCCGCCGCGCAATTCTTGCAGCAGCGTTTGGAGGCGGGCGGCGCTTTGTCTTGCGCCGATGTCAGCAGCGCGGCGCAACCTTTCCTGGCGGTTCTTCTGCATAAAATTTTTCCGCAAAGACCCATTGTCATCGTGACGGATGGTTTAAAAACGCAAGAAAGTTTTCAGCAGGACATAGAAACGTGGCTAATGTCCACTGTCCAAAGTCCAAAATCCAAAGGTCAGGAAACAGAAGACTTAACTCAAAATTCAAAACCCAAAACTCAAAACTTGTTTTTTCCGGCCTGGGAAGTTTTGCCGCACGAATCGAAATTGCCTCACGCTGATGTCGTGAGTGAACGGTTGGAAACGTTAGTCGCGCTCGCCGAAAACTCAAAAGTCAATACTCAAAATTCAAAACTCGTAGTGACGAATGTGGTGGCGCTTTTACAAAAAACTTTTTCAGCGGAAGAAATAAAAAGCCGGACGCGCCATTTAAAACGGGGCGATAAAATCGAGCCGCTCGATTTGATCGAATGGCTGGAGGAGCAAGGCTACGAGCCGGAAGCGCAGGTTTCGGAAAAAGGAGAAATCGCTTTGCGCGGCGGCATTCTCGATTTGTTTCCGCTGATCAGTCCGTGGCCGGTGCGCCTGGAATTTTTTGGCGATGAATTGGAATCGCTCCGTTATTTCGATCCATTCACGCAAATCTCCAAAGAAGAAATTTCCGGGGTGATAATTCCGCCCGGAGGCGAGCTGGGGATTCTGAAAAAAAGTCTTGAGTCGGCGGACACAAGACTCAAGACCCAAGACTTTTCGACTCTCCTCGATTATTTGCCGTGCGAAACAATTTTTCTTTTGTGCGGGCCGGAACTTTTGGAAGAACAGGCAAATCGTTACGCGCAGCAAGTTCCCGATAACGATCCGTTTTTTATTTCGTGGAAAAAATTTCAGGAAGAACTCGTTAAAAAGGAAATGACGACGCTGGCACTGAGCGAATTGGCCGAAACAGATATGACCCGCGAGACGCGGGTGCTACCCACTGACGAACAAAATTTAAATTTTCAAAGTCTCGAAATTTTTCGACCGATTGGGAATCGTCCGCCCGAACCGCAAATTGCCGAAGCGCAGCGGCGCGAATTTTTTTCCCAACTTCAGCGCTGGGCGCGGCAAAATTATTCCATTCACATTTTTTGCAATAACAATGGCGAGCGAGAACGGTTTGAAGAAATCTGGAAAGAATATTTTCCAAGTCCAAAGTCCCAAGTCCAAAGTCCAAAGTCGCGTGAAGCTGAACAACTTTGGACTTTAGACATTGGACTTTGGACTCACCTCGGCGCGCTGGCGCGTGGATTTTTGTTTGAAGCGGGAAAAATGGTTGTCGTTACGGACGCGGAAATTTTTGGGCGTTACAAAGTGCTGCGTCCTCGTCGGCTCAAATCGCCTCACGCGCCCACCAGCCATTCGTTGCTCGACATTGATTTTACCGAATTGGAAGAAGGCGATTACGTGGTTCATCTGCAACATGGCATTGGGCGTTATCGCGGTTTGCAAACGATGCCCGAATCACATGGAAAAAAAGGAAAAGACAACAATGCGGATTTATTTCCGCCCTCAGAAAATAACGAGGAATATCTCGTGCTCGAATACGCGCCCCAAGATCCAACCCAACCGGCGCCGAAACTTTTTGTGCCGGTGAGCCAGGCGCATCTGGTCAACAAATATATCGGGACGGGTCAGGCTCGCCCGCCTTTGCATCAACTAGGCGGAACGCGTTGGGCCAAAACAAAACAACAGGCCGAACATGCGGTGCGTGATTTGGCAAGCGACTTGTTGATTATTCAAGCGGCGCGCGCATCGCAAGCAGGTCACGCTTTTTCCGTTGATGCGTCGTGGCAACGCGAATTTGAAAGTTCATTTCTTTACGAAGAAACGCCCGATCAATGGCGCGCGATTGTCGAAACAAAAAACGATATGGAATCAGCCAAGCCGATGGATCGGTTGATTTGTGGAGATGTCGGTTACGGCAAAACTGAGGTGGCGATTCGCGCCGCATTTAAAGCGGTGATGGACGGAAAACAAGTGGCGATTCTTGTGCCGACCACAGTTTTGGCGCAGCAACATTTCAATACGTTTCGCGAGCGGATGAGCGATTATCCGATTAGCATCGAATTGCTTTCACGATTTCGATCTGCGCGCGAACAGAAAAAAATCGTTGAAAATCTCGCGGCCGACGCGGTGGATATTATTATTGGCACGCATCGGCTCGTGCAGCCGGATATTCACTTCAAAGATTTGGGTCTGGTCATTGTGGATGAAGAACAGCGTTTCGGAGTCAAGCAAAAGGAAAAATTTAAACAGCTCCGAAAACTGGTGGATGTGCTTACTCTTTCAGCGACGCCTATTCCGCGCACGCTTTATTTAGCGCTGACGGGCGCGCGCGACATGAGCGCGATTGAAACGCCGCCTCAAGATCGGTTGCCGGTGGAAACGATCGTCGCGCAATATGACGAACGTCTGATTCGCGACGCCATTCAGCGCGAATTGAATCGGCAAGGGCAGGTTTTCTTTTTGCACAATCGCGTCAGCACGATTGACGCGGTGGCGATTCGATTAAAAACACTTTTGCCCAATGCGCGAATTGTTGTCGGCCATGGTCAAATGCACGCCGACGATCTCGAAGAGGTGATGACGAAATTTGTCAATGGCGAAGCGGACGTTTTGCTTTCCACCACGATCATCGAAAGCGGCCTGGATATTCCAAACGCGAACACGATTCTGATTGATCGCGCGGATCGTTTTGGTCTGAGCGAGCTGTATCAATTGCGCGGTCGCGTAGGCCGTTACAAACATCAGGCCTACGCCTACTTGCTTTTGCCGCGCCACGCTGGACTGCTGGAGGATGCGCGCAAACGCATCAGCGCCATCAAACAATATTCCAGTCTGGGCAGCGGTTTTAAAATTGCGATGCGTGATTTGGAAATTCGTGGCGCGGGCAATTTGCTCGGACCGCAACAGAGCGGCCACATCGCGGCGGTCGGTTTTGAACTTTATTGTCAATTGCTCAAACAAAGCGTCAGCGTTCTAAAAGGCGAACGGATTAAACCGCGCCTCGAAGTTCAAATGCGCCTGGATTTTTTGTCGCTGAATCAAGGAGATGATTTGGGGTTTAGGATTCAGGATTCAACAGGCATCGAAAATCGAAAATCCGAAATCGGAAATCGGATGAAAACCTCCGCCTGTTTTCCTTTGAGTTACATTGCCGAAGCGCAACAGCGGATTGAAATTTATCGCAAGCTGGCTGAGTTGAGCGACAACTCCGCTCTGGAAAATTTAAAAATAGAATTGCGCGATCGCTTTGGCCCGCTTCCCCCCGCTGCGGAATTGTTGCTGCAGGTCTCGGAATTAAAAATTCTGGCGGCGGAAAAAAATATCACGATTCTCGAAACCAAAGAAGAGAAATTGATGCTGACGCGGCATAACGATTTTATCATGTTGAACGGAAAATTTCCGCGCCTGACCAAAACAAAAGCCGGGCCGCGTCTCCATGAAATCAAAAAGTTGCTTCTCACCATTTAACTTTTTAATTGATTTCCATAAAATCATTTTGTTTTTTTGGGGCAAGAACTTGACGAATCGTTGTCTTGAAATGATAGTTCATTAGCCATTTTATAAAAAATCTGAGCCGGCTCCATGCAAAAAATTATGGTCAAACCCAAGACTAAAGAATCGGGCTTCGTCGCAAAACCAGTGAAGTCCCTTTCCGAACGGGAACAGTCCGCATCAGATTTGATGCAATGGAATGGCTCTTTTCAAGTGGCCGTTTCCAGCGTTGCGCCCATGGAGATTGATTTAACCGAGAAGATCAAGGAGCTGGTTCGCCTAGCTCAGGAACAGGGCTATTTGACTTACGGCGATATTAATGACGCCTTACCGGATCAAGTCGTCGCGGCTGATGTCTTGGAGGAAATCGTCAGCAAGCTGCGCTCTTTCGAAATTGAGATTGTCGCCCACGCTGAAGCAGATCGAATCAAACAAACCGAGCCGGACGAAGAAGAAGAAAAACCGCGTTTAGATCCGTTGGATGATCCGGTGCGAATGTATCTCAAGCAAATGGGACAAACCCCGCTGCTGACGCGCGAGCAGGAAGTGGAAATTTCTAAGCGAATTGAAGAGGCGGAGAATCAAATGCAGCGCATTATTTACAACTTTGGATTCGCCGCCAAAGAACATCTTGCTCTGGCCGAAAAATTATTTTCCCAGCCGCCCAAAGAACGATTTGACCGCGTGGTCATCGATAAAAAAACCGAAAGTCGCGACAAGCATCTCAAAGCGCTTCGCCGATTGGTAAAAAAAGTGCGCACCCTGGATCAACTTGTGGATGAAGCCTACGCTGATTGGCAAAAAAACAACCCGCCTCACCAGGAAAACCTTAAGCGCAAATTCGAAAAGCTCAGCGCTAAATTACAAAAGTGTTTGCCCCAATTTTATTACAAACAAAAAGTAGTCGAAGATATGGCGTTGATGGCCGACAACGTGCAGGAGAAAATTCAATCGAGCCTGCGCGCGATGAATGATTGGAAAGGCCGCCGCAAATCGAGCCAGCAACAGAAAATGCTGCAATGCGAAGAGCAAAAAATCCAGTCTCTGGAAAAATTTGTTCGCATGACGCGCGAAAATTACTTCAAGAATTACCAGGAATTGCAGCACTTTTCTCAAAAAGCCGTCCGAGCAAAAACAGAAATGGTGGAAGCTAATTTGCGCCTGGTTATTTCCATTGCCAAAAAATACACCAACCGCGGCCTTTCTTTTCTGGATCTGATTCAGGAAGGAAATATTGGCCTGATGAGAGGCGTGGAAAAATTTGAGTATCAACGCGGTTATAAATTTTCCACTTACGCTACCTGGTGGATTCGCCAGGCAGTCACGCGCGCTGTCGCCGACCAGTCTCGCACGATCCGAATTCCAGTGCATATGATTGACCTGATCAACCGGCTCATGCGGGTGCAAAAACAATTGATTCAGGATTTCGGCCGTGAACCCACCGCTGAAGAATTGGCCGATGAAATGCAAATGCCCCTGGAACGGGTGCGCGCCATTTTACAGATGGCTCAGCAACCGATTTCGTTGCAATCACCCGTCGGCAGCAGCGAAGAGATTCATTTCGGAGATTTCATCGAAGATAAAAGCGCTGAAAATCCCTCAGAAAAAACCAGTTATAGCTTACTCAGAGACCGGCTTGGCGAAGTTCTTTCCGATTTAAACGATCGCGAGCAAAAAGTTTTGGAAATGCGTTTCGGTTTGAGCGACGGTTATTCGCGGACTCTGGATGAAGTGGGAAAACAATTCAGCGTCACGCGCGAACGGATACGCCAAATCGAAGCCAAGGCTTTGCGAAAAATGAGGCATCCCCGACGCATTCGCCTGCTCACCGGTTTTCTCGAAATTAAAATAGAAGAAAGCTCGCGGCATTTTCCGTAAAACAGTTTTTATCTGGCCACAAAACTGTTTTGCTCGGAATAAATTTAGCGAAAACTCGCGTTTATCTCTCGGCTCTGGTAAAACAGATCTCGAGATTTTGTTCGCGTCTATTACAAATATAAAATCTGAGAAGCTCTAAATGAGAAAAACTACCATTCTTTCGGGCCCGTAGCTCAGTGGTTAGAGCAGGCGACTCATAATCGCTTGGTCCTCGGTTCAAATCCGAGCGGGCCCACCAGTTTCTAATTTCCCGTCCTCGCCAGCCGAATATAAATCGCACCGCGTTTTATTCAATTTAGGGCGACTCGAATGGGGCGCAGGTTCGCTATGACCGCCGCTGAAAGATTCTGTTGAGCAAAACGCAATCATCCGATTCATAACAAACTTCGGCAATCGAACTTCGGCAAATCTGCTTGATAAAAATATTTATTGTCAACTCTGACCTGCCGAACGCGCCGTTGCTCACTTTATTCAGACGCTCGAAGTATTGTCTTATTCGTTTATGATGGAACTTGCTTCAAACCCCTATTTAATCAGGCTTATTTTACCCAAATGAAGATTTTTAAAATGCGGCCGTCTATCCTCCTGTTAGTCAATAACGGCTGACAAAAAAAAGGAGTTATGAAAAAAATAGTTTTAATTGCCCTGACAATACTCGGTGCTGGAATCGCCACTTCCAAAGCGGATGTTGCCTTCAGCATTTCATTCGGTCATCACCATCACTTCCCGCAGATTTATGCGCCTGTGCCAGTTATAGTAGAACAACCGGCCGTAATTTACAGCAGGCCAAATGTCATCTATGCGCCGTCTTACCAAGGCGGAGGTTATCATCATGAAATGGCTCATGAACACGCGGAGTTTCATCATCAACTGGAGCACCAACATCTGGACTATCACCATGAAGAGTTTCACAATCATCAACGCTTTCATGAGTATGCTTATGGCTATTAAGTAAAGTAGTTGTAAGCATGGACATATTCAAAGCCCTGCTATTTTTTGGCGGGGCTTTTTTAATTGCTGCCCGATTCTATTAATTTTTTGGTCCGATCC
>JALYXC010000363.1 GCA_030947315.1 Verrucomicrobiota bacterium
GTAATCTTCCTGTTGAAATCGAAACGGGCAGCCGCCGTCCTCGCCGATGTCCGGTTCGTTGCTGACTTCCCAATATTCGATGCCGAATTTTTTCTCCACGTTGCAATGTTTCACCATCTGAAAAATCAATTCCTCCCATTGCGCGTAATCATTCGGATGCACAACCCATTGGTCAATTTTTGGAAAAAGAATTTTCGGTTTAAAGCAAAGGCTCAGGATTGGTTTCGCGCCGGTCGCCAGAATATTTTCAATAAAAACATCCAGCGTCTGCCAATGATATTTTCCTTTTTCGGAAAGAAGGTCGAAAAATTCCTGCACAAAAACGCGAATGGTTTGCGGATGAAGCTGCGCGATTTGCGCGACGTGCGGGTCGAACATCGGTTTTTCCGAAAGCCCGCCCTGACCAAGCGCATAGCGGCTCAAATCAATTTCACCGTCCGTTTTTGAAACATCAATGGTGAGTTCGAGCGGTTGGTCTCCCGCGAGGGCGGTGCAGCAAACGAATAGAAAAACTAATCTGAAATGGAAAAATTTCATCGTGGTTTGATGTTCGTGCCGAAGTTTCTAGTTCGCAACCTTATGAGATGAATTCCAGCGCTTTATTTGCCAACTCCGGTTTAGAATCTTTTTCTTTTCCTTTCCTTTCCATAGCGAACGGATTTTTGTAAAGCGGGAGAAGCGCCGTCCTCGGCGAAGCTGCGTTTTAATTCCCGAATCTGGTCACGAAGTAGAGCGGCTTTTTCAAATTCCAAATTATTCGAGGCGGTAATCATTTCGCCTTCCAGTTCGCGAATTGTTTCGGTGACATCAATGTTTCCAGCCGCGTCGTTAAGCACCATCGCGGCTTTCCGTTTGGCGCTGTGATAAACAGCCAGACTATCTTCCACGGCGCGACTCACGCTGCGCGGCTGGATGTTGTGTTCGATGTTGTAGGCAATTTGTTTTTGTCGGCGATACTCGGAAACAGCGAGAAATTTTTTAATACTCTGCGTCATCACGTCAGCGTAAAGAATCACTTCGCCGTTGAGATGTCGCGCGGCTCGTCCGGCGGTTTGAATGAGACTCGTCGCGCTGCGCAGATAGCCTTCTTTGTCAGCATCGAGAATTGCGACCAGCGAAACTTCTGGCAAATCGAGACCTTCGCGCAGCAAATTAATTCCCACCAGCACATCAAATTCGCCTTTGCGCAAGGCGCGCAAAATTTCGACGCGCTCAATCGCATCAATTTCACTGTGCAAATATTGAATATTTATGCCGACCTCGCGCAGGTAATCGGTCAATTCTTCCGCGGTGCGTTTGGTCAGTGTCGTGACGAGGATTCGTTCTTTGGCGTCCGCCCGTTTGCGGGCTTCATTTATCAAATCATCAATCTGTCCGTGCAACGGTTTGATGGTGATTTTCGGATCAATTAATCCAGTCGGGCGAACGATTTGTTCCACGACGCGGCCTTGCGCCCAGTTGATCTCCGTTTCCGTCGGCGTGGCGCTGGCGTAAATCGTTTGAATTTGGTGCGATTGAAATTCCTCAAAATTCAACGGACGATTATCGAGCGCGCTCGGCAAACGAAAACCGTGTTCGACCAAAACGGTTTTGCGGGAGCGATCGCCCGCATACATCCCACCGATTTGCGGAACGGTGGCGTGCGATTCGTCAATCACGAGCAGATAATCGCGCGGAAAAAAATCCATCAACGTATTCGGTTTTGAACCGGGCGGACGTCCGCTTAAATGACGAGAATAATTTTCTATGCCGGAACAAAATCCCATTTCTTCCATCATTTCCAGATCGTATTCCGTGCGCATTTTGATTCGTTGCGCTTCGAGCAGCTTGCCGGTTTTTTCAAACTCGGCGATGCGCTGTCCGAGTTCTTCGCGAATCGTCAGAAGAGCGCTTTTGGTTTTGTTTTCCGTGGTGACAAATTGTTTGGCCGGAAAAATAGTGATGTTTTCCATGCTTTCGGATTTGTGCCCGGTCAATGGATCAAAGCGCGTCAGGCGTTCAATTTCTTCGCCAAAAAATTCGATGCGCAAAGCATCTTCGGTTCCCGCAGGGCGAAGCTCCACGACATCACCGCGCACGCGGAACTGGCCGCGCTCGAAAGCAATGTCGTTGCGGGAATATTGCAAATTAACCAGGCGCATCAGAAATTGTTGGCGCGTAATTTGCTGGCCGATGTGAATGGGAATGATCAGTGCTTCGTAATCTTCCTTGCTGCCGATTCCGTAAATGCAGGAAACGCTGGCCACGACAATGACATCGCGCCGCGAAAAAAGTGAACTCATCGTCGAGAGACGCATCCGCTCGATTTCTTCATTCACGCTGGAATCTTTTTCGATGAACGTGTCGGTGCGCGGGATGTAGGCTTCCGGCTGATAATAATCGAAATAGCTCACGAAATATTCAACGGCGTTCTTGGGAAAAAAACTTTTGAACTCGGCGTAAAGTTGCGCGGCCAGAGTTTTGTTGTGGGAAATCACGAGGGTCGGGCGTTGAATATTTTTGATGACATTAGCGATGGAAAAAGTTTTTCCCGAACCAGTCACGCCGAGCAGGACTTGATGTTTTGCGCCCGATAAAAAACCTTCGGTGAGTTTGGCTATGGCTTGCGGCTGATCGCCGGCGGGTTGGTAGGAGGAAACCAGTTCGAACATGACTAAAAAAATTACGAGCGGAGCGGCAGAGTGTCAACGTGTCCGGAAGTGAATGGGAAAAATTTTCTTTACATTCATTCTTCCCTCGCGAATCTTTCTTCTCTATTTATGGATAAAGTTTTAAGTATCTGCGCGTTTCCGGTCGGGCTGCTGGTTTGCTTCGGTCCAGTTTTAATTGTCTGGTTAAGAGCAGAATTAAAAAATCCGCCGCCGGACAATAAAGATTCTAAATCGCTCGATTGAGATGGG
>JALYXC010000435.1 GCA_030947315.1 Verrucomicrobiota bacterium
ACGGCCCCGATGGAATTGATCAAACGCTCTACGATGCGCCTTTTAATTACTCGCCCAAAGTTAATTTAAAAAAACTGCGCATCGGTTATTTAAAAAATGATTTTGAAAAAGAAAAAAATAACGCCAACGATTTGGCGACGTTGCGAATTCTCGAATCGCTCGGCGCAAAATTAATCCCCACCGAACTGCCTGAAAAATATTCCGTGGAGGAAATTTCCTTCGTTCTCAGCACGGAAGGCGCGGCTTTTTTTGATGAACTGACCCGCCAGAACAAAGACGATTTAATGGTGCGCCAGATAAAAGATGCGTGGCCGAATGTTTTTCGCAAAGCGCGATTTGTGCCCGCCGTGGAATATCTGCAAGCCCAGCGCATTCGTTATTTGCTAATTCAGGACATGGCGGAAATGATGGAGAACATTGATGTTTATCTGGCTCCCAGCGAATCAGAGAATTTGCTTTTGACTAATTTGACCGGCCATCCCTGCGTGGTGGTTCCCAACGGTTTTTCGAAAACTGGAATGCCCACCAGCATTACTTTCAATGGAAAATTATTTGGCGAAGCGAACTTGCTGGCCGTGGCCAAAATTTATCAGGATGCGACTTCCTTTCATAAAAAACATCCGAAGTTGGAAGAGTGATTTTCGCGCGTTCCGCCGTTCATGAAAAAATATTGGCATGTGGTTAAAATAGGAATTCAAAACACCCTGGTTTATCGCCTGAATTTTTTATTTCGCGCCGCGTTTGGATTGATTCCGCTGATGGCCACGATCTATTTGTGGCGCACGATTTATGCCGGGAAATCTGGAACAAACGTCGCTGGTTACACGCTCGCAGGCATGACCTCGTATTATTTGCTCGTGACGATTGTGGACGCGCTCACCGCCGTGAATGAAGACGATTGGCAAATCGCTGCTGACATTAAAGATGGCAATATCAGCCAGTTTCTGCTCAAGCCGATTGATTTTCTCACTTATCGTTTCTGTTTATTTTTTTCAAATCGGTTGATTTATCTGCTGGTGGCGGTGGCGCCGATTGGTTTGTTTATTTTCATTCAGCGCAAATATTTTGTTCTCCCCGACAACGCCGTGACTTTCGGCTGGTTTTCAATTTCCATTGCGCTGGCGGCCTTGCTGCAATTTTTTATTTCCTACACCATGGCGCTGCTGGCTTTTTGGGTGCTGGAAGTTTCCACTTTTATTTTCATTTTGTTCGCCATCGAATATCTAGCCAGCGGCCATTTATTTCCGCTTGATATTCTTCCGGCCGGCGTGGCGCATTTTTTAAATTTCACGCCATTTCCATATCAATTATTTTTTCCCATCAACATTTATCTCGGCCAGATTTCCGGCCCGGCCTTGCAACGCGGCTTGCTCATTCAAACACTTTGGGTCGTCGCGTTTTACGGTCTGGCAAGATTTGTCTGGAGCCGGGGAATTCGGAAATATTCTGCGGTGGGTGGATAATTTTGAACCACCACGACACAAAGACGCGAAGAAAAATTCCTTATTGCTACTGAATTTAAAGGTGAAGTTATGAATTTCCGTCGCTACGCCACAATTTACGCCGCGCTCTGGCGCAATTCCGTTGTGCGCGAAATGGGTTTCAAATCCAATTTTATTCTCTGGATTTTCGTGGAAATGCTTTGGTTCGCGCTGCAACTTGTTTTTGTCGGCGCGATTTATTTGCACACCGACCACATCGGCACCTGGACGAAATGGGAAGTGGTGATGCTTTTTGGCGCGAGCCATTTTATCCAACAAATTTTCCAGGCCTTTTTCTTCATGAACTGCATGCAAATTTCCGAACTCATTCGGACCGGCAAACTTGATTTCATGCTGCTCCTACCGGTCAATACTCGTTTTTTAATTTCGTTGCGCCAGGTTGATCTCGGCGGATTTATCAATGCCGCTTCGGCTCTGGCGGTGATGATTTACGCCGCGCAAAAAATCCCATTGCATCCCGCCGCCAGCCAGATTTTTGGATTTCTATTTTTATGCGTCGCGGGAATTTTAATTCATTACGCCCTCATGTTTTTATTAGCCAGCACAAGTTTTTGGACGGTGCGCGCACAGGGAATTATTTGGGGCTATTATAATTTATTTAATATCGCGCGGATGCCCGACGCGGCCTTTGGCGGTTTCTTTAAAATCTTTTTTAAGTTCGTGATTCCGATGCTCCTTGTTTCCAACGTGCCGGTGAAATTGCTCACCAAACATTTGGAATCGCCGTGGGAAATGCTGCTGCTCGTGGCGATGAGCGGCCTGTGCCTGTTCCTTTCGGAAATTTTCTGGCGATGTTCGGTTCGCCGTTACACCAGCGCCAGTTCGTAGCGCGGCAAGAGTTGTGCATTTATTTTATTACGGTTAATTCTCTTTCAATAAATCTCTTTGCCAGTTCATCAAACTCCTTTCGTAACGAGAAAAATCTTGGGCGAGCAACACGAGCATGGCGCGGCTGGCCAGCAAAGCCGGATCTAATTGAAGTTCAGCGGCAGCGCGATCACGGCGGTTTTTTAATTCCTCAAAACGCCGATTTTCTTCCTGCGCCGGACGCCGCGTCACAAACGATAAAATCGGAGGCTGATCCGCGACCGCAATTTCCAAACCGCGCTCCACGGTGTCTTGTAAATTTTTTTTACGCCGCTCAGAAAGATAACGCGGCAATAAATCCGGAAAGGCGTGCCCAGTTCCGACCGCGGCGGAAATCGCGACTAAAACTTCGTGGCTCAAAATGAAATAAGGCGGTTTGTTGGCGGCAATCGCTTCCTCTTCACGCCAGCGCCAGAGTTCGCGCAAAATGGCCAGCGGCAAGCGACCGAGTTGCGAACTGCCTTTAATGCGCCAGGCATCTGAATCCGGCGGCAGAATTTCCGCGCACTCGTTCACCAGACGCGCGCAGGTTTCCTGATGCCAGGCCAAACGATTTTTTTGTTCCAATTCTTTTCGCAAAATATCGGCCAGCGGTTTGAGAAAACGCGTGTCGTTGCGCGCATAATTTTCCATCCGCGCCGTCAAGGGGCGTCGTGCCCAATCGGCTTTTTGCGAGCCTTTTTCGAGAATCACATCGAGATATTTGGCGAGAAGATTTCTCAGGCTGACTTCTTTATTGCCCAGCAACCGCGCGGCGAGCATGGTGTCGAAAATTTTTGTCGGAACAAAATTTTCATTTTTACGCAGCAGCCGCAAATCGTAATCGGCCCCGTGCAGAATCAATTCGTGTTTCCGCAATTCCGTCCAAAGCGGCGCCAGATTTATTTCCGCCAGCGGATCAATTAATTCCTCTGCGCCCGCCAAACTGATTTGCAAAAGACAAAGTTTTTCCGGGTAAGCGTGCAAACTGTCGGCTTCCGTATCGAGCGCCCTCCATGAAGCCTGGCGCAAGCGCGAATGAAATTCCGCCAACTTTTCGTCAGTATCAATCACCGGGAAAATAGTCGAAGGTGGAGGGCCGAGAGTCGAGCGCCAAAAGGGTGATTCCAAGTGGCTGTCCATTTTTAATGCTAGGCGTGGGGTCTGGGGCTCGCTGCACTCGATCCTCGACCCGCGGTTCTCCGCTTATTATTTTACTATTTGTGAATCTCGTCACCGCTTTTGCCCATCAAACAAAACAGAACCCTGAAAAAACCGCAGTTTATTGGGGCGAAGAATTATTTTCTTATAACCAACTTTTTTCAGAAATGCTGTTAGTCAGCCAAGAGTTGCAAAAAGATTTCGCCGTCCGGCCCGGCGACCGCGTCGGGCTTTGGTTGAAAAATTGTCCGCAATTTATTCCGGCGCTTTTTGGTATTTTGCAATGCGGCGCGGTGGTGGTGCCAATTAATAATTTTTTAAAACCTGCCGAAGTCAGTTTCATGCTGGCTGATGCCGGAATCAATGCAGTGATCACCGACTCGGAGATGTCGGAACATTTCGAAAAACTTCTGTCGGAGCGGCCCCAACTGAAATTTCTACAAATTGAAAAACTGGATGAAGATCACAAATCCGAAATCAGAAATCAGAAATTAACCACGCGCTCCGAATCGGATCTCGCCGTTATTATTTACACTTCCGGCACAACAGGACGCCCGAAAGGCGCGATGCTTTCGCACGGCAATTTGCTGCATAATGTTGAGGGTTGTCGTCAGATTTTGCTC
>JALYXC010000456.1 GCA_030947315.1 Verrucomicrobiota bacterium
TTGAAAATGACGGTTCCATGCGGCTGCAAGTCATCGGCGACGGCGTGCCGGAAGGAATTTGCGGCTCCGGCCTCGTTGACCTTTTAAGCGAACTTCTTCGCACCGAGCGCATCAATTCTCTCGGACGTTTTGAGCACGACGAAGAAAAAATAATTTTGGACGCGAAAGGCGATCACGAAATTTCCTTCAACGAAAGCGACATCAACGAACTCGCTCAGGCCAAAGGTGCAAACGTGGCCGGGCTGCAAATTCTATTTCAAAATTTTGGAATTCGTTTTGAAGAACTCGACGTGTTTTATCTCGCGGGCGGATTTGGTCGGCACTTGAACATTCAATCCTCGAAGCGCATCGGATTGATTCCAAATGTTCCCGATGAAAAAATTGTGCAGGTCGGCAATGCGTCCATCGAAGGCGCATGCATCGCGCTGCTTTCAAAAACCAAGCGCCAAGAACTGGAAAATCTGGTCAAGCGCGTTACGCATTGTCGGTTGGAAACGCACCCCGGCTTCTTCGATTATTTTGTGGAAGGCTGCCAGTTTAATCCGGTCGAATCGAAAGGCGTAACCGCTCGATGAAATGAAAAACTCTCCCTCACCCCGGCCTTCTCCCCAAAGGAGGGGGAGAAAATTATTCAGCGCTGGAGGATGTTCACCGCCCTTGGACTTACCGAGCGTTTTTATTCCGTGTTCCCTCTCCCGGGGGGAGAGGGACAGGGTGAGGGCGAGCAATCTTCTCGTCGTGAAAAAATCTGGAAAGAAAATAACGCAAAGGCGCGGAGACACGAAGACACAGAGGAAAATTTTTGTTGCGCCCATTTCATTAACACCGTGGCTTCAGCCCGGTGAAAAATGTCACGGATATAATATTGAGCCGTTTCAACGGCTTCTCGCGTTTGAAACCGTTAAAACGGTTTGGAGACATCTTGCGCTTATCGGACACCGGGCTGTAGCCACGGTGTTAATGAGAAATAAATCAAGCTGCGCAAGTGGATTTCCCCTTTTTCTCTCTCCGCGCTTTGGCGTCTCTGCGTTAAAACTTCTTAGCCATGTTTGAATTTTTCGATACGCAGCCCCAGTTGAATGTTCAGGAGTCTGAATATTTTCGTCTGCTTGGTTTTCCTCGCGGACATGAAGTTGGCGAACGCTCGCGCGAACTGGCAGCTTGGGCGCAAAAGTGGTTTGCGAAAAATGGGCGTCCTTGGATTTTCGCGCGCGCTGCCGGTGGGGTAAAAATTTCGCAAGGAAAAATTTCTTTAAACGGCGTGGATTTTATTTCAGATCGTTTGCACGAACAATTTACTGCGACGGATGCGCATGACGCTTTGCTCGTCGCTGTCAGCGCCGGAAAAGAGTGCGAAGAAAAAGCGCGTCAATGCTGGCTGAAAGGCAAGCCCGACGAATATTTTTTCCTGGAAATGTATGGCTCGGCCGTCGTCGAATGTCTCGTCACGCAAGCAGCCGGGCGCATCTGCGGATGGGCCGATCAAAAAGGAATGGCGGTGCTGCCGCATTACAGTCCGGGCTACACCGGCTGGCCGGTTTCCGATCAACCGAAATTGTGGGAAATCATTCGCGGAAAAAACGGCTCTCCCTTTCCCGCAGATTTGCACGTCATGGAAACCGGCATGTTGCGCCCGAAAAAATCGTTGCTCACCGTTTTCGGAATCACGCGACATCGCGAAAAAGTTTTGCCCGGTTCAAAATTAATTCCGTGCGAGAATTGCTCCCTGCCCAATTGCCAATATCGGCGCGCGCCGTATCATGATTTTATGCCGCAGTCCGAAAGCGTCAGTCGCCCGCAAAATGGCGCGCTTGAAACCGCCGCTGCTCCAAGGGTTGGGCCTGTGCTGGACAAACTGGCGCGCTACACGGTCAATGCCAAAGCGCTGAAAAAATGGTCGCAGGAACGGTTGCAACTGGAAATCGGCGCCGACGGCTCTGTCACGGCCCGGTTTCGTTACGAAGGCACGACCTGTTCCAATCTGGGACGACTCATCGAGTATGATTATCACGTCCGCTTGAAGCCGCGTTCTCAGGCATATCGCGTTGCTGAAGCACGATGCGTTCCCGCGCAGGGCGACACCGGCCACGCGCAACAGTGCGAATATTTGCGCGACCCAACATTTTTTATGAATTCAGTCGAAGCGGAAAAACCGCTTTTAAATCGTCCGCTTAACGACGTTCTTAGTTGGAAACGTTCGGTCAATCCGGCGGGTTGCCATTGCGAAGCGACCAGTCGCGAACATAAATGGGGCATGGTATTTGAAGTCATTCATTTCGCGCTCGCCCAAAAAGGCGCGTCTTGACACAACGCCTCTGGCAATTGTTTCCGGGTAGTCTCGCGGGTGCGAATGTTTTTTTGGATTCCGAATTTGTTCCGCACCCGCGAGACGCGGATGCTACCCGTCCGTTAAAAAGACCGATGGACAAAAATAATTAAATCCGAAAAACTTCTACATCATTTATGACAAAACTTTGCGACATCAATCCTGCGGCGGTGGAAAAACTTCCGCCAACTTTCACTGACAAATCCCGCATCGGCGTGCATTACACCGACGCGATGATCAAACCGATGAACACCAAGCTCGCGGACGGCACGCGCGTTGGTTGCAAACGCAAAGGTTTGAAAATCACGCTGACTGTCGGCACGAAAAAAGGCGAAGGTCTCATGCGGCGTCTTGAAGTTAGTCCTGATCCTGTCGTGATGTTGAAAGCGGCGTTGGCCGAAGCTGCGAAAAATGCTGGCGTGGAAATGCAAATCACGGACACGGAAATTTTAATCGCCGCGTGATAAGCGAAAATTAATTTCTCTGACAAAATAAAATAAATTTGTGGCGACTATTCCCAAAAAAATTCTTCACGAAGCGATTCTCCAACGCCGTCTCGTCGGCGATGGCGCGATGGGGACGCAACTCATGCTCGCCGGTTTGGAGCAAGGCAACTGCGGCGAACATTGGAACCTCACGCATCCCGAACGCATTTTGGAAATTCAAAAACGCTACGCTAATGCCGGTGCGGATTGCATTATTTCAAATACGTTTGGGGGCAGTCGCACGATGTTGAAACGCCACGGTCATCTCGAAGATTTGCGCGAAATTAATCAAGCCGGAGTTCGCATCGCTCGTGAAGCTTTTGGCGGACGCGAAGGATTTGTTTTGGGCGACCTCGGTCCGCTCGGCGCGATTCTCGAGCCTTACGGAGAAATGCCGCACGACGAAGCTTTCGCGGCGTATCAGGAACAAGCCGCCGCGCTCGTCGAAGCTGGAGCCGACGCCATCATTATCGAAACGCAAACTTCGCTCGAAGAAATGGGCGTTGCGATTGATGCGGCGAAAGCTGCGGGCGCGCCGAGCATTATCGCGTCGTTCGCCTACGACGTTTCGCAAGACCAAACTTTTTACGTCACGATGATGGGTGTGAAGCCAGACGACGCCGCGCAATTCGCCGAAGAACGCGGCGCAAATATTATCGCGCTCAATTGCGGCACCGGAATGGACATGCCCGGCGCAGCAAGCGTTGCGAAAATTTATCGCGAGAGTTGCAATTTGCCGGTGATGGTGCAACCGAACGCCGGACTTCCCGTTCTCGAAAATTTGAAAGCCGTTTACAAACAATCTGCGGCTGACCTTGCGCTCGGAGTTCCCGGCGCGCTTGAAGCCGGAGCGAACATCATTGGTTCCTGTTGCGGCAGTACGCCGGAACACACGCGAGCTATTCGCGAAATCGTTGAGAAGTTTAATTCGGCTCAACGCGTTTAGAACTGAATGATTCGATAAAATGAAACGCTCTACCTCACCCTGCCCTCTCCTCAGAGGAGAGGGAGATTTGTTCACCGCACATGCGTGATGCGAACCCGCTAGGTTTCATGCAGTTTTTTCTCAAATTACGAAAGAGCGGGCAAACACAAACGCCTCCAGAATTCCCACGGCCCGAAAACTTGTTCCCTCTCCACGGGAGAGGGAGAGGGTGAGGGCGAGCAATTATTAAATCAAGGTTCAAGACTAGTTAAGAGGGTTATTTTTAAAATTATTTAAGAGCAGTTGGTAAAGGTTATCATGGCGATGATTGAAACGGAACTCACATTCTTTGAGATGCAGGCACAAGGTGGCGCGGTTAA
>JALYXC010000492.1 GCA_030947315.1 Verrucomicrobiota bacterium
GGTGTCTTTATTTATGCGGCAACTCGTGTAACCGTTTAGAATTTATAAATCGTTGACGCACCCAATTGCGCTCCTTAAATTGCTCGCTCGAATTTTACGTTTCAATCACATGACAACTGATACCGCATCAAAAGGTTTGGAAGGCGTAGTCGCCGCCAAAACATCCCTCAGCGATGTCAAAGGCGACATTGGCAAATTGGTTTATTGCGGCTACGACATCAATGAACTTGCCGGAAAAGTTTCCTTTGAAGAAGTTATTTTTCTCCTGCATTACAATCATTTGCCGAACAAACAAGAACTCGCTGATCTTAAAGCGCATCTGATTGCGGAACGCGATTTGCCGCAAGGCGTCATTGATATTATAAAAAAATTGCCCGGCGATGCGCCGCCCATGCATGCCTTGCGAACCATTGTTTCAGCTCTGGGCTGTTTCGATCCGGAATGCGATCTGGACTCGCTCGATGCTCAACGGAATAAAGCGTTGCGTTTGATCGCGCGAATTCCCATTGCCATCGCTTATTTCCATCGCGCCCGCCAGGGCAAAACTATTTTGCCGCCTGAGGCAACTCTAGGTGAAGCCGCCAATTTTCTTTATCTGATCGATGGCGAAAAACCGTCGCACGAAAAAGAAAAAACACTCGACCTTTGTTACGTGCTCCACGCCGATCACGGCATGAATGCTTCGACGTTTTCCGCGCGCGTCACGATTGCCACCTTGAGCGATATGTATTCCGCCATCACCAGCGCGATTGGAACTTTAAAAGGGCCGCTCCACGGCGGGGCTAATGAAGGCGTGATTAAAATGCTTCAGGAAATTGGTTCGCTCGAAAAAGTGGATCGCTATATTCAGGATTGCCTGGCGCAAAAGAAAAAAATCATGGGCATCGGCCATCGCGTTTATAAAACACTCGATCCGCGCGCGCCGCATTTAAAACGCATGGCGCAAATTCTCAGCGCAAAAATTGGCGAAGCAAAATGGATTCAGATGAGCGACCGCATCGCGGAAATCATGCTCAAAGAAAAGCATTTAAATGCGAACGTGGATTTTTATTCCGCCACCGTTTATTACTCGCTCGGAATTCCGACCGATTTGTTCACGCCGATTTTCGCCATCGCTCGAACCAGCGGTTGGACCGCTCATGTTCTCGAACAACTTCAAGACAACCGCCTCATTCGCCCGCAAAGCGAATACATCGGGCCGGTGGGATTGAAGGTGAAACCGATTGAGCAGAGATAAGGTTTGATATGCCAACCGTCATGCTCGTTAATGGCTGGCGTTTTTTCTTTTATGCCAATGAACGCCATGAGCCCATTCACATTCATTGCAAGAAAGGAGAAAAGGAATGCAAATACTGGCTCGACCGCCGGAATTTCAGTGTTGAAGAAGCTTATGCTTATAATGTGAGGCCGGGAGATAAACGCGAAATCAAACGAATCATATTCGAATTTTTCGAGCAAATCGAAGAAGAATGGGATAAATTTCATTCGAAATGAAAACAAAGAAGCATCACGAAATTCAGAAAGTCGTTTTCGAACGAGGGAATTTAATTCTAAGAGTGGACGGACAAACTCATCGTTTTCCGATCTCGAAAATTTCGCCAAAACTCGCCAAAGCGACACCAATGGAGCGAAATAAATTTGAAACTTCTCCGGTCGGCTACGGTATTCATTGGCCTGGTTTGGATGAAGATTTGTCTATTGATGGGTTGCTCGGAATTACTCATCGGCCTTTGGATTCAAAAAACGTGTGAGCGAAATTCAAACCATCAGCATCACCGACGTGAAACGAAATTGGGGAACTGTCATCAAACTCGTGCAAAATGGTTCCGTTTTCCACGTAACGGTTCGTCGAAAACCCAAAGCGCGACTTGTGCCGCCGACGAAAATTAAAAAGTCACAGAAAGCCGGCCAGCGCGTATTTAAAAATTCCAAGTGAAAAATATTTCTTAATAAATAAATCCTTCCCAATGAACATTCACGAATATCAGGCCAAACAACTTCTTGCCCAATACGGCGTCGCCGTCCCGCCGGGCGAAGTTTGCGATTCACCCGAAGCCGCGAAGAAAATTGCGGAAAATCTTTTTGCCAAAGGCGAAAAATTAATTGTCGTCAAATCGCAAATCCACGCGGGCGGACGCGGCAAAGGAACTTTCAAAAGCGGCTTTCAAGGCGGCGTCAAACTTTGCAAAACCGCCGATGACGTTTTTGAAAAAGCCAAGGCGATGCTCGGCAATGTTCTCGTCACCAAACAATCCGGGCCGGAAGGAAAACTTGTCTCCAAACTTCTCATTGTGGGCGCGCCGGAAATTAAAAAAGAATTTTACTGCGCCGTTCTGCTCGATCGCGCTTCGTCTCGCCCAATCATGATGGTTAGCACCGAAGGCGGCGTGGACATTGAAGAAGTTGCCGAAAAACATCCTGAGAAAATCGTCAAAGAAACCATTGATCCCGCCGTCGGCATGATGCCGTATCAAGCGCGCAAACTCGCTGCTGCGCTCGGTTTGAAAGGCGATTTGATTGCGAGTGGCGCGAAACTTTTGCTTGGCGTTTACAAAACATGGTGGGAATGCGACGCGGCGATGGTGGAAATAAATCCGCTTTGCATCATCGTTGGAAACGACGGCAAAGAAGTTTTGTCCGCTGTCGATGCGAAAATCGGTTTGGATGACAACGCGCTCTATCGCCACAAAAATATTCAGGAGATGCGCGATCTCGCCGAAGAAGCGCCGCTGGAAATCGAAGCGAGCAAATTTCAACTGAACTACATCAAGCTCGACGGCAGCATCGCTTGTCTAGTCAACGGCGCCGGTCTCGCGATGGCGACGATGGACATCGTCCAACATTTTGGCGGCAACCCGGCGAATTTCCTCGATGTCGGCGGCGGCGCGAGCAAGGAACAAGTCACCGCCGCGTTTAAAATTATTTTGAGCGACCCCAGCGTCAAAGGAATTCTGGTCAACATTTTTGGCGGCATCATGGATTGCAACGTCATTGCGACCGGCATCGTCGCAGCAGTTAAAGAAACGCATTTGAGTATCCCGCTCGTCGTGCGACTCGAGGGCAACAATGTTGCCGCTGGGAAAAAAACTTTGGCCGAATCGGGATTGAGTTTGATCACCGGCGATTCCATGGCCGACGCGGCGCAACAAGTTGTAAAGGCTGTTGGAAGATGATCGACGAGAAAGACACGCCAAAAGTTTGATCGCTTTAAGGCAAGACACGCTTGAACGGACGGCTTTTGCTTCCATTCGCGCCTAGTCTAAAGGTTTTTTGCGCCATCCATTCTACTTTTTCAAATCGTCAAGAAATTCTGATGCAGGTTCAACGCTCGTGACGAGCAAATGATCCCGCGCCCGCGTGCAAGCGACATATAGCAGGTGGCGTTCGGTGTCATAGACTTCCTGCAAATCGGCGTCGTCTCCAATGGATTCGATCCGTTCCTGCAATGGAATAATTTCGTCATCACAAGCCATCACGACCACGGCGCGAAACTCAAGGCCCTTGGCCAGATGCATGGTGCTGAGGGCAACCTGTCCCGTCGTAGCCTCCACGTTTTCATCGAGAATTTTGAACTCGAGACCTGACGATTTCACGGCGGCACAAGCACGCTCTAACTCTGCGGGCGAACGAACGAATACCCCGACCTCGTGAGCGGCCATTCCTTCCTGCAACCGGGCGGACATCCATTTGCCCACTGCGGCGATTTCATCCTCTTGTTTTTTGAACGTTTGAATTGCCGGGACCGGGCCATTGAACACCGAAACTGTATCGCCTCGTTGCTCTGTGTTTCCATCAACGTCGGAAACTTCAGGTCCCAGCAAACGATCGGCCTGCATTCGTATCTGATGTGAGGTCCGGTAATTGATGCGAAGGCTTCGGGAACGTCCGCGTATATCGACACCCAACGACAACCACGAAAAGGGTTGCTGAAAGATTCGTTGTCCAAGGTCGCCCGCGAAAAAGAGCGCGTCTGGACGATGGACGCCCAGGGCCGCGAGGAAGCGGAGATGGGCGACGCTGATGTCCTGCGATTCATCCACCACCACGAAATCGAAAGTTGATGTTTTGCTTTTCGCGATGGTCGCTGCCAGCGTGGTGAACATTTCGGATAGCGTGATCATCTTCCGCGATTTCAGCCCGGCGCGAACGCGCTCAAATATTGACCAAAGGATGACGCGTTGCGGCTCCGGGAGTCTCGTTTTTCTGCCCAGCCGAGAGACATCCCGGTAGGACTCCCAGGTTTCCAATTGCCAGGCGTCAACGACGTGCTCCCATTCGGTGAATAAGAAATGCGGGCTGAATTTATGATTGCCGATTTCCTTGGAGGCCAATGCGAGTAGTTCCGAGATAATTTCGCGTGGAGCAAGATTGGCTGGCTGGCCAAAGTGACTTTTGTAAAGGCGTCCGCCAATCGCATTGATGGAATGGACTTCAAGGCGTTCGGCTAATCGCGGCTCATTGCTGATCAACCTTCGGAGTTTCGTGCGCAACGCATTGGCAAGAATGTGGGAAAAGGTTGTGAGCAGGACTCGCGTATTGGGATTTGCCCGCGCCAGAAATACCGCCCGGTGCAACGCCACAATTGTTTTTCCCGTGCCAGCGGAACCGGA
>JALYXC010000502.1 GCA_030947315.1 Verrucomicrobiota bacterium
GTCTGGTTGAAGTCGTGACGCGAGAAAGATCGCTGGAACCTTCTGTCAGCACCATGACGACTTTCCAGGTGTAAGCCGGAACCTCCACGCGCCCGCCATCAATCGTCGCCTTCGTATTATCGCCGCCGCTAATGATGTAAAGCTCTTTGCCCGATGCGACGAGTGAACGCAAGTAATCTTCCATGGCGGCCCAAGGACCCTGATTGTTGTCCGGCGTTTGCGGAAGAATATTAGTCATCTTGAAGGTCGTTGCATTATCGGCGCTGCTAGCAGTGCGATCAGCCGACGGGCACATATGACCGCGGTCGTACCCGCTGCTGGTATAGCTGGAAGTCGTTACACGATACCAACCGGTTGGCAAAGTTGTGTCCGAGGTAAAACAATCGCAACGCGACGCGCTGCCGAGATCCAAATACCCAAGATGCCAACTGACCCAAATGGGAATTCCTTTGTCGCGATAATAACCCTGGGCAAACTGATTTTTTTGCATCAGATAATTTGCGGGATAACTCGCGCTGGCAATGGCGCCGCTGGGATTGCCCATGGCGATTTGCAAGGAAGCGGTGGATTGTGCGGAACCGACGGAGACGAGCAGGCTGGCGATTACTCCCACGCCTGCAAGAACGATAAGTTTTTTCATTTTTATGGATCTTTCTGGGGGTTGAGGTTTCACGTTTGTATGAATTTATGGCCCGCGTGTCAATAGTTTTTATTCACTTATTTGGATTGCTCAAAAGTGAGAAACGATTTTAGAATTTACCGTTCCGGCACTTGATGGCGCCGTTCAATATCGCCTGCCCTACTTTGAAAATTGCGCCGCTTCTTTTTTTCCGAATTAATTCTGAAAACGGGATCCAAAAAACCGCCGAACCTAATCATCTTCCGTAACGCGATTTTTTGGATCTTTTTTCTTTTTCCCGTTGAAACTTTTTCTCTTGTTCGGCTTCCCGCTGGGCTTTAGCGCGCATTTCAGCTTCGATCCGAATATGTTCGCGGCGTTCTTCATCGCGAATTTCCATTTCAGCTTGTTTGACGCCAGAGAGTTTGCCGCGTTCCTCGGTGGCGGTGATGGCCGCGGCCTCCGGTGTGGGCAACACGGTGGGACGCATTAACACCATTAATTCCACCCGTTTGGTCGTGTCAACATTTTGGCGAAAGAGCACGCCGAGCAAAGGAATATTTCTCAAGTAAGGAACGCCGGTTCGGTTTTTTGTTTTGTTGGAGCTGATGAATCCGCCCAAAATAATGGTCTCGCCATCGCGCACGGCCACTTTCGCGGCGGCCTGTCGTTTGGTGGTGGTGGGAACATCTCCCGCGCCGGGGATCGAGACGGGCGTGCCCAATTGTTCGATGTCTTGTTGAATATCCATCACGACGAGTCCATCCGGATTAATAAGCGGCAGCACATTCAAACGAATGCCGACTTCTCGTTGTTGATATTGCGAACTGGGTCCGCCATTGAATCCGCCGCCAAAATAAGTTCCCGTCACGTACGGAACGGTGTCGCCAATAAATAAACTCGCTTCGACGGCGTGCGAAGTTTGAATGCGCGGGCGGGAAAGAACATTGACTCGCGTGTCAGCAGCAATAGCTTTGACCGCGACATCCAAACTGCTGCCGATTTTGGCAAAGTAGCTGAGGCCGCCCGCTAAATCTTGAATGTTGAGCGGAGCCGAATTGCTTCCCGTCACAAAATTACCGATAGGACTTATAAAAGGCTGGCCATTATTGACACCGCCGCCGGCATTAAATCCGTGATTGGGATGTTGCAAATAACTCACGCCGAAATTGCGCCCGTTATCGAGCGAGACTTCCATGATAATCGCTTCAATCAAAACCTGGGCGAGAACGACATCCATTTTGGCGATGATGCTTTTGATCATTTTCATATCGGCATCATTGGCGAAAATGAGAAGCGAATTGGTCCGTTCGTCAGGAATTATTTTTGCCTCGCCCAGAATTTGAAATTCCCCGGCCTGCGATGCTTTCTGGACAATTTGTTGCAATCTGTTTTGAAAATTGCTGCGATTGCCGGTGGCGCCTGTGCCATAAGGCGATTGCGTCGGCTGCTGCTGTTGACCAGGAATACCTTGATTTTGGCCCTGTTGATAGCTGACTGGATTGCTCAATCCGCCAGTGCGCGGGCTTTTGCCAACGGCCGTGCCGG
>JALYXC010000545.1 GCA_030947315.1 Verrucomicrobiota bacterium
GCCAGAAAGATTGGAACACCGCGCTTTCCTGCCTGCAAAATGTCCGGCAGAACTATGAGATCATGCTCAGGCCCGATCGCATGAAAGACTATCCCGCCGATTTGCGGAAATGGGTCACCGACTCCAAGCCAGAAGCGGACAAACTGTATGCGACCGTGAAAGCCAAGAAGGGCGGTTGAGCCATTCGGGCTTTCCCTTTCTGTCATGAGCACGTTTCACAAAATCGTTGTTGGCATGGCGATCGGTTCGTTCACGGCATTGATTCTTTTGTCGCTGATCGGCAAGGCGCTTGATGTCCAAAACCCGGTTCATAATCGCGAAGCCGCCGCCATGATTGTGAAGGTGACCGCCATCGGACTGTTGCTGGTGTTTGCTTTCTCACTGCTTCCATTGATGCTGCATCTGTTCGTGGTATTGCAAGGCAAGATTGGCAACGGCGAACTGGCTCCCATCCGTTTTTTGCGTGAGCACGAACGTGGGGTGACCTTCGCTTTTTGGGGCGTGTTCACTGCCGGCCTGTTAATCGCATTGCCGGTGATGTGGACGGATTTATTCGGCTTTGACAAACCACTATTCGGCTTTGCCAAACCACTGCCGCGAAAGCAGGGCGCCATTGTTGCCAATGTGGGGATGACACCGGCGCAAGCGGCCGCGCGTTCCTCCTTTAAAATCAGCCCCGGCATCCGAGAGTCGTTCACCGGTTCCAGCATGAGCATCAGCCAGGGCATCTTTGATTTTGAAGTGGCTGATGACGGCATCCGGTTTGAGAATTGCCGTTATTGCGCCATTCAGACCGGACCGCATGACAATCCAGACATCGTGCATATCAACGTCGGCATCTCCACGCGAAAAATGCCGCGCGACAAATTTAAGGCTGAAACGGAATCCATCCGGCGGCGGCTGTTGGCCGCGGGTTGGTTAGCGGGCCACTACGAATTCACTGATCCCGAGAAAATTACGTTGCACGGGGGCACGCGGGAAGGTGATGGACGTTATTGGGCGAAAGATTCTGCGCTCCTGATTTTGAGCGAAAAGCGAATGGACGACAAGCAGCCCAATGAGAATTCCGCGACCGCTGGAGAATTCATTCATGTCCTCGATGTACTCCCACGCAACGATCCATCTTATCAAAAGCTAATTTTCGAACCGCAAGCTGCGGCGGCGAAAAGTTTGTGAAAAAATCCGGTGCGGAAATCTAGCGAATATTTCCAATCGGGCGAAGCCATTATTGCCAGCCAGGAAAACGTGGCGCCGTTGTCACCGACATTTCGTTAAGTGTTTTTATGACCGGCATCTCCTCAAGTTAATCTCGACAAGGGACCGTTCGTATGATGAAGCTATTGCTCACTTCACTCACCGTGAACCGACCTGCCATAACTCGAGCGACTTTGAAAGACGTTGCGCGCGAAGCAAACGTTTCGCTCTCCACCGTCTCTTACGTTATCAACGACAACGAACATGCGCAGCGGATCACGGAGGCGACCAAAGACCGGGTTCGCCAGGCCGTGCATCGTCTCGGCTACAAATTCAATCCGATCGGACGCGCGCTGCAGCGGGGTTACACGAACCAGATAATTTTATTGATCGTAACGTGGGATCTCGCCACTTCGCATTCAGCCACCGCGATGGCGATTAGTCGCGCGGCCATCGCTCGAGGTTTTGAATTGACGGTTCACGTTGCCGATAATGATGCGGAGGCGGAAGCATTTCTCAAACGCCGGATGTTACACAATGCCGGCGGGATTTTGGTTTTGTGGGATTCGCCGGCCATGCGTGAGAGTTATCTGAACCAACTGGCGGCGGAAGGGGTGCCAGTGGTGGATTTGTTGCCGGACAGTCCGAAGGGAATTTCCACGGTTACGCCCGATCGCGAGAATGCATTCTTTCAAGGAACCAGCCATTTGATCCAACGGGGACATCGGTGCATCGGATTGATTTCCGATTCATTGACGCGGCCCAAGACAACTTTGTGCAAACTGGCCGGCTATCGTCGGGCGCTCGAAGCTGCGCATGTGAACTACGAGGAATCACTTGTGGTTGACGTCACTGAATTTGGATTTGAAGGCGGAATGAGCGGATTCCCACGACTAGTGCAGCGCAACCCAAAAGTGACCGCCGCCATTTGCATTAATGATGCGATCGCGCTCGGAGTGATTGCCGCGGCAGGTGACGCGGGGCGGCCCTGTCCAGAATATTTTTCCGTAGTCGGTTTTGGCGACTCGACCATGGGAAAATACTGGCGTCCGTCTTTAACCACTTTGGCGCTCTCAGCCAATCGCGTGGCGGAGATGTCCATTTCACTTATCTTTCGACAGCGCGAGGAGCCATCGTTAAAATCTCAGACTATTCTTGTCCCTGAGATTTTTATTGCTCGGCAATCAACTGGCGCGGCGGTTTCTTTCTAAAAACTCATCTCATAAATATTTTTAACAGAGATAAACG
>JALYXC010000548.1 GCA_030947315.1 Verrucomicrobiota bacterium
GTGAAGGACGTCCTGCTAATTCCACCAAATCTTTAACGGGCGGCGAAATTTTTTGAAGCCAATTATTTTTGTTAATCGACTGCAATCGGCCCTCGTGAAAATAGAAAGTATAGTTTGTGCTCGATACCACTCCACCGATGCCGTCTGGAGGTGGTTCAACTTCCCACTCATTCGTTTTCGCCATAGCAACGACAGGCACTGTCTCTTTTAAATCCAATTGTTTCGCGACAAAATTTGCTTCGCCAACCATCAATTGAAGCACGGCGTTTTGATACGCCGCCGTCGTGTGAAGAAATTGGATGATGTTCGTCATCGGTTTTTCACAGCTTCAACCAGCGATTTAACAAATTGAACGACGTGCGTCACGCAGTCAGGATTTTTTCCGTGCTCGGCGATTTGATTTACAATCGCGCTGCCGACGACAATTGCTTCCGCGCTTACTGCTACGGTTCTCGCCTGCTCAGGATTGGAAATTCCAAAACCGACGGCGATGGGCAAATCGGTGTGAGTGCGAATTTTCGCGGTCATTTGCGCAATCGTTTCGGAAACTTTCGTTTGCATTCCGGTCACGCCAATTCGCGAAACATAATAAATAAAACCGGTGCCGCGCTTCACAATTGTTTCAATGCGTTCGTCGGGCGTTGTGGGCGCGACCAGATAAATCACGCAAACGCCAGCATCCGCCATAAGCGATTCGTAGTTCTCGGATTCTTCGGGCGGCAAATCGAGCACGAGCAAACCGTCCACGCCCGCCTGCGCCGCGTCATGGATAAATTTTTTCACGCCGTAGCGATGCAACAAATTAAAATAGATATAAAAGACAATGGGAATTTGTGAATCGCGACGGATGGCGGCAACCGTTTGCAAAACCTTGGTTGGGGTTGTGCCAGATTCCAAACCGCGCTGGGCGGCGAGTTGGTTGACCAGACCGTCTGCCAGCGGATCGCTGAACGGCACGCCAAGTTCTAAAATGTCCACGCCGATTTTGTCAAAGGCCAGAGCAAGTTGACGCGTGGTTTCCAGATTCGGATCACCGGCACCGATATAAACGACAAAACCTTTTTGGGATTCTTTCTTGAGTCCGGCAAACCGTTCCGTGATGCGATTCATTTTGAAATGAGTTTCGAGTTTCCAGTTTGAAGTTTCAAGTTGGAAACCGGGCAATGTGAAAGCCAAACCAGGCGCAACCCTTCCAGCGTCAGTAACGGTTCTACCGCGCTGATTTCGGGCATTTTTGCGGCAATTAGTTTCGCGTAACCGCCCGTAGCCACGACGGGCAAACGGCGGACTTTCATTTCGCGTTTTAGTTCCAAAATCAGTTCGCGAATCAATCCGCGATAACCGCGCACTGCGCCGATCAGCATTGCTTCCTCCGTATCTTTTCCGATGATGGATTTAGTTTCGCGAATTTTAATTTTCGGCAACAGCGCAGTTTTTTCGTGAAGATATTCGGTCATGGCGGCGAGACCGGGCGCAATAATTCCACCGACATAATTTCCGTTTTTATCAATTACATCGAAAGTCACCGCCGTTCCGAAATCAACGACGACCGCAGGGGCGCCAAAGTGCTTGTGGATGGCCACGGCATTGGCCAAACGATCGGCGCCAATGCTCTTGGGATTGGGGTAATCAATGCCAACGCCGCGCACAGATTTTGGATTCAATTCCAGGCAATTCAATTTCCAGTTTTCTCGGACAATTTTTTTGGCAAAGGGCGTGGCGCGCGGAACCACACTGCAGAAAGCGGCTCCGGTTAATTGGGAATGGCCAATAAATTTTTTAACAAATCCAAATGCTGTTTGGGAAAAAAAAGTTTGGGTGGGAAGATTGGCTTGTTTGAAAACGCGTGTTGAATTTGCCAGGCCGAGATGCGTGTTGGTATTTCCAATATCAAAAAGCAAAATCATCGGGCGCATCGTAGCTAAAAAGAAATGGCGCGCAATCTTTCGACGCGCGCCACCGAGGTTTGGAGTTGAAAATTAATTAATACTGAAAGCGTAATTGGTGCGGCCTGCTTCTGTTACAGCCCAGAGGTTAAAAGTGGAACCGACGGTGCGCCACAATTTATAAAAGCGAACGCTACCATCCGCAAACGCATAGTCCGAGCCGGCGCCGCCGGAATGGCGGGCCTGATTAAGCTGGTCGTAGTCATTTCCTTTTCCTTCTTCCAAATCCATAAAGAATTGACCCGAACCAGTTTTCTTTTCGCCAAAAAAGATGGTGTCGGAAGGAAAATGAATTGCATTTTCCGGCATTGATTTACCGACGATTGAGTTCATGTCTAAATTAGTTCCCGTGTCGCCTTTAAAATAGTCGTTCCAGCCGTTAATCATATAAGTTCGAGGAGATGAATCGGCCTCATAGCTGTTGGTGAAGGTGGCAGGGGTTTCAGGTCCATCACTAGGACAACGTAAAATTTTTACATTCAGATAACCGGCCTTTAACCCTTCCGGCCAGCGCGGTTGATTGGTCACGCCGAGAGTCCGCGGATAAAAGATTCCGTTGTTCTCGCCGGCATACAT
>JALYXC010000554.1 GCA_030947315.1 Verrucomicrobiota bacterium
GCTCCATCCACGATGATTCCAAAATCCATTGCGCCGAGCGAAAGCAAATTCGCCGGAATGCCTTTCCACGTCAGTCCAATAAAAGTCGCGAGCAACGAAAGCGGAATCATAATCGCGACAATTCCAGCAGCGCGAATATTTCCCAAAAAAAGCAACAGCACGATTGCCACGAGCACGGCGCCTTCTAGCAGATTTTTAAAAACTGTTTTTAACGTCGTGCTGATGAGCCATGTACGGTCGTAATACGGCACGATTTGTACGCCGCGCGGCAAAATGGATTTGTTCATCGCAGCAACTTTTGCTTTTACGTTTTGCAAAACTTCCGACGGATTTTCGCCTTTGCGCATCAGCACAATTCCATTGACGATGTCGTTATCTTCGTCTTGTCCAACGACGCCTTGACGCGGCACAGAGCCGAGCGTCACTTCAGAAATATCCTTCACCAAAATCGGGGTGCCGCCGCGTTCGGCGACAACAATATTTCCAATGTCATCGCGAGAACGAAGCAAACCGATGCCGCGAATTAAATATTGTTGCGAACCGTTTTCGATGTAGCCCCCGCCGACATTGGAATTGCCGCGACCGAGCGCAGTGAAAAGTTGCTGCAACGAAATATTGTACGCCTTCAATTTCGTAAGGTTGGGATTCACCTCGTATTGCTTGATTAGTCCGCCGGTACTCACGACATCCGCGACGCCCGGCGTCATTTTAAATTGGCGTTCAACCACCCAATCTTCTAGCGAACGCAAATCGGTGACGGAATACTTTTTGTCGCCTTTCAAACGATAGCGAAAAATTTCTCCAATCGCAGTGGAAAGAGGCGCGAGTTGGGGTTGGACGCCTTGCGGCAAATCAATTCCTTGAAGACGTTCGGCGACTTGTTGGCGCGCAAAATAATCGGTCGCCTTGTCATCAAAGGTAATCATGATGAACGAGAGTCCAAACTGTGTGTGCGAAAAAAGGCGGACGGAATGCGGAATGCCGCTGAGCGCAATTTCGAGCGGCATCGTGACTTGCTTTTCGACTTCTTCGGGAGCGCGTCCGGGATAAAGCGCAATGACCTGCACTTGAATATCCGAGACATCAGGAAACGCTTCGATGGGCAGCGAACGAAAAGCAAAAATGCCTCCGGCGATAAACAAAATCGTCAGCAAAATCATGAACATCGGCTGATGCAGCGCGAATGAGACGACACGTTTAATCATGGAAAATTTTCAGAAGTTTTTTTCAGAGAAATAGAATTTTCAACACGAAGATACAAAGGCGCGAAGACGAAGCCTTGCAAAAACTTTGTGTCTAAAACTTTGTGTCTTAGTGTCTTTGTGCTGATTCATTTTGTGCGCCTCATCGGCTTATTTGGTTCACGATTTTTCTCCATCGAGCAACGCTTGCAAAAGCAGACTGCCTTCGGTCACAACTTTTTGACCGACGTTTAAACCTTCTTGAATGAAAACTCTGCCGTGGCTTTCGCCGCCCAGTTTCACGACGTGGCGCTCAAATTGTCCCGGCGCATTTTCGATAAAAATAAAATGTTGATTATCTTTCAGAAAAACGGCTTTTGAGGAAACTTCGACGCCTGATTTTTCGTTGTCAGCCAAATCTAAAACCACTTCGGCGCTGACATACATTTCTGCTTTTAACAATCTTTCAGAATTATCCACCACCGCGCGGACTTTTACGGTGCGTGTATTTGCCTCAAGCGAATCGCCGATGATTTCAATGCGACCTTCAAAAAACTTTTCAGGATAGGCGCGCGATTGGACACGCAATTTTTGCCCCGGTTTCAACAACGCCATTTCCTGTTCGCTCACGTCGAGTTGCAGCCAAAGTGTGCTAGGGTCGGAAATCACGAAGAGCGGTTGCGCGTATTGCGGCACGTTGGACATCATCGCGTCGGGACGAACTTCCTGGCCGGAATTAATATTTTTTTCCACCACAGTTCCGGCAATCGGCGCTTTCAAACAAAATGTTTGTTCGGGAGTGGAATCATCGCCGCCATAAAGCGCAAGTCGCGCGGCGGTGCGCTGTTTTTCAGAAACGGCGCGCGTGTAATCAGCTTCGGCAGAATCAAAATCTTTTTGCGGAGCTGCGCCGTGCTCGTGCAATTCTTTGACACGATTTCGCGTGCGTTCAGCAATTTGTAAATCAACCAAAGCTTTGCGCGCATCGGCCTGCGCTTGCCCAAAATCGGGTGATAAAATTTTCACGAGAGGCGCGCCGGCGGAAATTTTTTGACCAAGTTGCGCATCAATTTTATTTACGCGTCCAGCCACAGGAGAAAAAACGCGCACGGTCGCATCATCGTTCCAAATTAATTTTCCATTGACCAACAGAGAGGTATTTTTTCTCGCCTCAGCAGATTCCACGACAAACCCGGAAGCTTGCGGGCCGGTTTGCGAGATTGCGATTTTATCGCCTTCGATTTTTGGCGGAGGCGATTGCGCAGCTTGCTTTTCTTCATGCTTGCAACCCGCACAAATAAAAGCCGCGCACAAAAGAAAATTCATCCACATGAATTTAATGTTTATTTTTTTCATAATTATTTTCCTTCGGGTTGTTGGATTGAGATTGATTTGAATCCGTTGAAATATTTTTGGCGGAAGCGAGATTTGCCGCAGCCGTGGCGCTGTCGGCCAAAGCTTGAGCCGTCGCGAGGCGGATGTCGTTGTCGTTGCGTTCAGCCGTTAATAAATCAAGCAGCGACGCTCCGCCTTTTTTGTAGGAAAATTCGACCGTCTTCAAAACGTCTTCGGATTTCGGACGAATATTTTCGCTGTATTTTTTCCAGCGCGATGCAGCGCTTCGGTAAGAAAGTTCTGCAGTGGCCGTTTCAGAAAAAATTTGCGCGTGAATTTTTTCAACTTGAATGCCAGCCTGATTTCTCGCGGCTTCTGCTGATTTAATATTGCCGCGATTTCGATTCCACAAAGGCAACGGAAAGGAAACGCCAATGCCAACTGTGCTGGGTTGATCCGGCGGCTGGTGTTCGTATTGCGCGAGAAAAGCTGGATCGGGAATGCGCATGGCTTTTTGCAATTTCAAATCCGCCTCAGATTTTTTCAGCGATGCTTCAGCGGCGAGCAAATCTGGACGGGAAGCGCCGGGCTTGCTTTGTTCGGCCTCGAAAAAGCCAATGGCCAAAGAATCCAGAGTGTCGCCCGACACCCAGTTTCCTTGAGGATTTTTTTCGCCCAACAAAGTTTCCACGGCGATGCGCGCGGTTTTGGCGTTACTTTCGGATGTGTCGGCATCAAGAGAAAACTTGTCCGCGGCAATTTCAATTTGCGATTTGTCTGCGCTGGAAATGTCACCGGCTTTAAAGCGCGTTTCGGCAATTTCGGTTTCCTGACGCAACGACTTTGCCGAGTTGCGCAGCACTTTTACGTTCTCTTCGGCAAGCAAGGCAGCGATGAAAGCTTTGGAGACGGCCGCATCGAGAATGCGTCGCGCATCCCACAATTGCGCGCGGGCAACTTCAAAATTTGCGGAGGCGGAAAGCTGCCGGTATTTTCTTTTGCCGCCGATTTCAAACAGTTGATTGACCGCAAGAATCGTGTCGTAATTTCTGTCCCAAAGTCCATTGCCGCGGGCAGTGCTGGACGAATGATTATCGAAATTAATTTTTTGCACAGACGCAGCGAGCGTCGGATTTGTAAATTCTTTTGAAACAATTTTTTGCGCAGTCGCGAGGTCAACACCGCTTTTTGCTGCCAACAAATCCCAATTATTTTGAAATGCGATTTGTTTGGCTTGAGCAAGCGAAAAAGCTTTCGCACTTGCGGACGCGTTGGTTTCAGCAGGCGCGCCGAGGCACGGCTCATTTAACGCCGTAAAAATTAGCAGCAATAGTTTGAGCGCAAAACGTCCGCGTTGAATGAATTTCCCTTTCACCGCGCGTATTAAAACATGCGCGTTGAAGGAACGCATGTTGGGCAGCAGACATATTTTTTGTAGGGCGCGGTCTTACATTAACATTTTGAGAAACTTGCAAATTTATTCCAATGAACGGCTTTCATGCCAGCGAATCGCTTCGCGAAGAAGTTCAGTGGCGTTTGAGAGTTTAAGTTTTTCTTTAATGCGCGAGCAAAAAACCTGGACGGTTTTCATGCTGATATTGAGTGACTCGGCAATTTGCCGGGTTTCGCGACCTTCGCCGAGCAATTGAAAAACTTCCAGTTCGCGGTCGCTGAGTTGGTCAATCGGAGAAGTGGCCGTTGTGGTACGGCCTTCCACAAATTTTTCTGCAAATACAGCAGAAAGTTTTTCGCTGACGTAGAATTTGCCTTCCATCACCTGGCGAATGGCAGTGATAATTTTCTTTGTCGTTTCGCGTTTCATGATGTAGCCGCGAGCACCCGCACGCAAAGCGCGTTCGGCATAAAGCCGCTCGTCGTGCATGGAAAGAACAATGACGGCAACCTGCGGATAAAGGGCTTTGATATTTTTAATCAGTTCAATTCCCGAACCGTCCTTCAGCGAAATGTCAACAATGGCCACTTCAGGTTTTAATTTTTCAATGGATTGAAGAGCTTGCGGCGCGGTTTCGCTTTCTCCGCAAACCGCGAGGTCAGGCTGTTGATGAATAAGGTTCGTGAGCCATTCGCGCACGAGCGGATGGTCGTCCACCAAAAATATTTTTGTTTTTTCCTTACTCACAAATGGTTTCTGAATTGTCATTTTTTTTCAGGCTGCAGGAAACAATTGTTCCACCCGAAGTATCGCGTTTGGCATTGAACATGGCTCCAATCATACTGGCGCGATGTGCCATGATGCGCAAACCAATCCCGGCATTTTTCGGCAACAAATCCGGCAAACCGCTGCCGTCATCTTTGATTTTTAATGAAAGCCCGTCCTCGATTGTTTCTAGGCTGATTACAATATTTTTAGCTTTCCCATGTTTGATGGCATTGCTTATGGATTCCTGCGTGATGCGATACAAATGACCAGCAGTGGCAGCATCTTTAATAAGAACAGGCGATTCGCATTCGAAGCGGCACGAAACTTTAAACAACTCCATGCTTGTGGAAGATAATTCTTCGAGCGCCTGCATCAATCCGTCTGCTTCCATTTCAATAGGATGAAGACCTTTAGCCAGCTTGCGGGTAAGCGCGATTCCTTCCTCGACCAGTTCAACTACTTTGGCAGCGTCGGCAGCTTCAGGCAGATTGCGCGCGCTTAATTTTTCTTCCAGAACCTGACCAGCGAGCGCGGTTCCTGTGAGATGTTGTCCCAGGCTGTCGTGCAAATCGTGACCAATGCGCCGTTGCTCACGTTCGCTGATTTCCAGCAACTCGCGTTCAAGACGTTCGCGTTCAACTATTTCATCAGTGAGTGCTGCCGTTCTTTCTCGCACGCGAGACTCCAAAACTTTGGTAAGCGAACGCAATCTTGTGAGCAGTGAGACAACAACTAGATAAAAAGCCAGGACAATAAACGCATTCCAAAATGGAACAAGAAGGTTGGAATAGTGAGGACCTGCAGCGAGGTCGCCAGCGAGAGACACGGCCACGCTGAAGATGGAAATGAAATAGGCGAAACCCTTTCCCACACACCACGCCGCTAAACCTAAAGCCAGCAAATAAAAAACGGAAAAAGAAAATTCATTGCCAGTCGCGTAATCAATAAGTCCGATGACAATAATGATGACAATGGGCACGATGACAAAAAACGCATCCGGTTTATCTTCATTTCTTTTAATCAATCGAAACATAGTTTCGCCTCACCTGTTGAGAATAATACTTCTAATAAAATGAATTGAGCTTGCGAACTACGACGCTGCTATCAAAGCTTTAAATTTATTTATGCAACGCAAGATTGTTTCAATGAATTTTTTTTGTAAGAAGTTATTTTTCTAAATTATGTCGCGATTGGATCAAGCGCTGGTGGATCGGGGAATTTGCGAGAGTCGCGAAAAAGCTAAACGCGCCATTCTGGCTTGACAGGTTCGCATCAATCAGCAACGCGCTCATAAGCCGAGCGATTCCGTTAAACATTCTTTTGTTTTTCTTTTATATTCTACGTAGAAATTTGTGAGT
>JALYXC010000566.1 GCA_030947315.1 Verrucomicrobiota bacterium
CTGAAAAATCGCGTTTCTCCGATTATTCCTTTACAAAAATTGTCTGTAAAACGGCGCTGAGTTTTTCCGCGGCCATTTTTGTCTGCCGTTGCAATCGCAGCAAACCGTTGATTTTTTTCGGCGAACACAGAATGGCGCGCATGAGTTTGCCGTAATGCAAATGATATTCCGGCGTCAGCAGAAGGTTAAAGTCCAGCGGCAAATTTTCGTGGGCCGCATCAGAAATGACACGCAGCGTGGCGCTGGGAATATTTTGTTCACCGCAAAGCTTCCGGATAATTTGCGATTCCATTTCGACCGCATCCGCGCCAGTGGATTGGCGCAACGATTTTTTTTCTTCGGCAGTCGTGATGATGCGATTTGAAAAATAGAAACGGGCCGGCACCGCTCCGGCCGAGAGCCACCGGGAAGTCAAAGGAAAATTACTGTCCGCCGAAAATATCACTTGGCCGACTGAAAAATCCGGATTGAGGCCTCCCGCAAAACCGCAGCTTAAAACCATTTCGGGGCGGAGCGTTTCCAGTTTTTGGCGCAAAGTTTTTTCGGCATTTTTTTGTCCGATGCCCGTAAGAAGAATTTGAATGTTTTCCTGGCGCGCGGAAATAAAACGGCGGAAGGGAGCGGCCTCTTGCGAAACAGCGAAACAAACCAAAATCGTTTGGTTGTTTTTTTCGCTTGGCATGAGCAATTATTTAATGCCCGCCAGCCGCTCTTTCCATATTTGAAAAAGAGCCACCGTCGCCTGCACATCGCGCAAACAATATTCGGCAATTTCGCGATTACGACCTTCGTTCAATAATTGCGTGATATTCATGCCGGTCACGCCATGACTTTTGGGCGACGGAATGCCAAACGCTTTGCAATAAAAATCGAGATTAAAACGGCGCGCCGCCCCTTCGCGGCCACTCACGCCATAAAAAGTCAATTGCTCAGCCAGGTCGCAATGCGGATCAGTTTGAAAACGATAGCCGAGCCATTCCTTGCGCGTGATGGGAATGTTCAAGAGCGCAGAACGAAGATAAATAAACGGGACATCAAAACCGCGACCGTTGAAAGTGACAATCGAATCGTAATGTTTGGCGACATCCCAAAATGCGGCAAGCAATTCTGTTTCATCAGCGCATGGCACAAACTTCACTGGATCGGATTCAACGGATGGTTCGGAAAAATCTTCGGCCGTAAAGATCACCTGGCCGCGGGCAGAGTCGGCGTTCAACATCGCGATGCAAACGATTTGCGCGGTGAAAGGCCAGAGACTGAATTGATGGAAAATTTCCGCGCGCCGATTTTCGCGCGCCATTTCGGCCAGTTTTTCAGCATCGCGAAAAAGATATTCCTGCTGGACTTCATCGAACTGTTCCAGCGGCAAGGCGGACGTTTCTATGTCGAAGACCAATTTGGCCATGTGGAAAAGCGAGTTTGAACGGAATTAAACAGGATGGAAATCGAACAAACCCGGCCCGATGTTCCATCCTGAATTGGTGGCGAAGGGAATTATTTCTTTTTCTTAGACGCCATTTTTTTCCCAGCAGGTTTATTTCCGGCAGCTTTCTTTTTAGTAGCCATGCGTTTCACCCCCGATCGTTTTTAAATTATTTTTGTGGTTCACGCGCTTTTTGTAGCGCGAATTTTTTGCGCTGACTAGAGATTTGTTTAAAAATTTTAAATTATTTTTTAAATGGAAAATTGAAAAGTGAACTGATGCGCAATGAAAAAGTTTTTTGCGCAACAAGGCGCGGCGATTTTTACGAAATGCTCGACGCTGTGATGCCACGAGTTTATCGCCGAAATATTTGGCGTGAAATTTTTTAAATTAGTTTCACGCATCCCGTCAATTTTATGATTCCTCCGAGGTGACTTGCAAATTTCGCCACTCCGGCAATCCGCAAATTTATCGGATAAAGTGGCGGAAGAAAATATTGAGTTTGGTGAACAAAGATCCTCTTACGGAGTTTTGAGCCGGTAAAAAACATCTCTGTTGGTCAACGGCAAAAACACTTCATTTTGGAGATTTGTCAGATTGAGAATTGGAGTATTTGTTATATTGGTCCAGTTTGTGGCGCTCAAATCTGAATTCTCCTGCAAGACGAAAGTTGTCGAAGGAATGATCCACGAGAGAGTTAAGATGTTGCTCGAACGGCATTCAAGGGTCCATCCGAGGCAGCGGCGGCAACAAAAGTATTACCATCCGCCGAACAAGACACGGAGGACCAAACTTGAGTTGAAATGTTGTTTGAAACCCAAGTAAGTCCCAAATCAACCGAAGTATAAATCGGGCCCATGGGTTGTCCGCTGCCATACGCAGCGGCAGCGATCATTTTCGTTCCGTCTGCCGACAAGGCCACCCCCTGCCACGTCAACAAAGGAACATTATTGGAAACCCAGGTGACTCCCGAATCCGTGGATGTGTATATACTTCCGAAAGGGCCGCCAGCGCCCTCAGCGGCCATTAATTTTGTTCCATCAGCGGATGAAGCAACGGACCACCAAGATTTTCTAGGGGAATTATTTGTTGTCCATGTTGTTCCCGAATTTGTCGAAGTACATATTTGACCATGGTAAGACGCTCCTATAAGTTTGGCGCCATCCGCTGAGGAAGCAATCGTCCAAGAT
>JALYXC010000619.1 GCA_030947315.1 Verrucomicrobiota bacterium
ATTTTAGCATCCGCCTGACTTTTTCAGGCGACGCTCCTTCTCATTTGCGAGTGCGTTCGCTGCTTCTGGAATCGCTGCCGGCCGGTCATCGCCAATATCTTTCTTTTGAAGATGGAAAAAATCCCGCCCCCGAAGAACGTCTTCTCAGCGCGGAGGAAAACTTCTTTGAAATTAATTTAGCGCCGACGGCCGTTCCCAAAGCGCGCCAATCTTATTCCTTTTCTGATTTCTTATTTTTAGGAGTGAAACATATTTTTACGGGCTACGATCATTTGCTTTTTCTTTTGGGCTTGTTGATTGTGTGCGAGAGTTTTTCCTCAGTGGTGAAAATAATTACTTGTTTCACGCTGGCCCATTCTTTGACGCTCGCGCTGGCTACTTTAAATATCGTTCAAATTCCAAGCCGTTTTGTCGAACCCGCCATCGCCGCCAGCATTATTTATGTCGGCCTGGAAAATCTTTTTCGACGCGGCCATTTAAATTATCGCTGGCTTCTGACTCTGGCTTTCGGACTCATTCACGGCTTTGGTTTCGCCAGCGTTCTGCGCGAAATGGGAATTGCCTCCAGTGACAAAATTGCCGTCCCACTTGTCTCATTTAATCTCGGCGTTGAACTCGGCCAAATCACAATCGCCGCAATCGTTCTTCCGATTTTGTGGCAACTAAAACAAAAACCAAAATTCGCTTTGCAACTCGTTCCGGTTTGCTCCGCGATAATTGTCGCCGCCGGAAGTTATTGGTTTATCGAGCGAGTCTGGTTGCATTAAATTTCGTAAAGAAAACTTTGCGTCTTGGCGCCTTTGCGAGAGAATTCCTTAACTCTTATGAAATTATTTTTTGCCCTTTCGATTCTTGCTCTCCAATTAAACGCCGCCACGCCCATTCCCGATTCCTGCAAAATCGGTGAGTTCGTGCTCGGTTGTCAGGCTTACAGTTTCAATCGCTACACTGCTTTTGAGGCGATTGATAAAACTAAAGAGGCTGGCGGCAAAACGATTGAATTTTTTCTCTGGCAAAAATTCAGTCCAGAATTTCCCAACCTGGAAGTAAATGGAGATCTTCCGGACGACAAAACTAAATTGCTCAAGGCCAAACTCACCTCTGCCGGCATCCGCGCTACCAGCGCTTATTTTGGCAATACTGCTTTTACACAAAAAGATCCCGAAGCGGCTTTGCGGAAAGTTTTTGAGTTTGCTAAAAAAATGGATCTGGTCGCGCTCACAGGCGAGCCGCCCGAAAGTGGTTTCGATCTCGTCGAAAAATTATGCAAGGAATACGACATCCGTTTTTGCCTGCACAACCATCGCAAAGATGAAGCCAAGCCCGATTATCAAAACTGGAATCCGGAATACACGATGAAGGTGATAGAAAATCGCGATGCTCACATGGGTTTTTGTTTGGACACCGGCCATTTGGTGCGTTCCGGTTTGAAACCGGTGGACGCTTTGAAAATTTTAAAAGGCCGCGTTTATTCGCTGCATTTAAAAGACCCGAGTAGCGCCGATGGTCCTGACACGATTTTTGGCAAAGGCGTCGGCGACGTAAAAAAAGTTCTGCAAGAATTAAAAAAACAAAAATTCGACGGCTTCATTTCCATCGAGTACGAAAACAACTGGACCAATTCCGTTCCCGACATTAAACGATGTATAGAATTCGTTCGCCGCGGGGGAAGTATTTTGTGGGATAAAAATGAGGTTAAAAACTATTGAAATCGAGGTAGCGAGAATCATTTCCCCCCCTTCGTCAAAGCGGGACCAGTTCCGGCTTTGGTTGGCGACTTAAAATAATTTCTACGCCACGACTACTCGAAAGAACTTAGCCGGCACGCCTGGGGTTGGAGTAATAATCACCGATCCGTTAACGGGTCCTTCATTTTGCCAGACAATGGGCGAGTTCAGACTGGTCGTGGATTGAAGTGTGCCTGGCGAACTCGAAGTAATCGTAATCGTGCCGTTGGTTCCTCTGGAAATGGTCATGGTGGGACCAGCTACACCTTGAACTCCGAGGAGTTCCACTTCACCGATTTGCAGACTATTGGCGAAATTGTTATTCTTCGTGTTGATAAATGTAATCCGATAACTTGTGTAACTTGCAGTATTCACAAATAACAGTTCCTGCATCGGTTGGTCAATCGGATTAAAGGCAAAGTTGTTGTCCGCTCGGCCATCAGGCAATGTCAGCGCGCCCGATGAAATTAGGGTGTAGTTCGTCCCGTTATTGGAGCCTTCAAGCCTGTAATCCGCCGGATCACGCGGAGGATTGTCTATGGAAGTATAGATGCGCAAACCCGTCACGCGAGTAGCTCCAGCCGCCGGTGTGACCACTAGTCCAACCGGACCTCCAAAAGGCGCAAACCCAGCCGCGGCGTTTAAGCCGCTGCCGCCATTTTGCCAGATGACCGTATTAAAATTGTCAATCGCGGCGAGCGGATCGCCATTTCCGATAGAGGATGATTCACCACCAAAAGCAGTAATTGTATCCCCGGGAGCCGTCACGTCCGTTAAGGTGCTGAGGATCTGTACTTTGACAATGCTGCTGGTGGAAGCGCCGAAGGAATTCGTGGCGATGACTCTATAGTCTGCGGCATCACTAAGGCTGGCCGGGTTAATAGTTAGAGTCGTAGTCTGCGACCCGGAAATGGCGCCGCCATCGGCCAGGTCACCAAAGACTCCGCCAGTATTTTTTTGCCAACGGACACTTGGTGTCGTCACTGAAGAGACCGTCGCGGTAACAGAGACCGGGCCTCCTGAGTAAGCCTTGACCACCGCAGGTACCGTGACATCAGGCGGATAGTTTCGAACGTCGTGAACTCCCAGGAATTCGACTTCACCTATCTGCATGCTGCTGTTGACGAGCGGCGCTTTCGTGCGCGTGAAGGTTAAACGGTACTTCAAGTAACCATTGGTATTGGCGAACCTAACTTCCTGAATGTTTTGAGTAAGCGGACTGAGGGCCAAACCCCCAGCATTCCGACCGGATGGCAAAGACAACATGTTCGAAGAAATGAGTGTCCAACTAACACCATTAAAGGAGCCTTCCAGTTTGTAGTCTGCCGGATCACGACCTTCCGCGTCATTGGCGGTATAAAATCGCAAGGCGCTGACGATAGTCGCGCCTGGGCCGGCCCCGGTAGGTGTCACAACTACTCCCACCGGCCCGAGGAATGGAGTGCCTCCATTCGCACCGAAGTTCAGCCATTTCTGGGTCATATTGTCAATCACACTAGGGAACTTTTCAGCCGCGTTTCCAGAATCTGGTCCGCCGAAAACGCTGTTGGCATCGCCCGGAACGGTTACGTCGGTCAAGTTACTCAACGAAACCAGCGTGGCGATAGCGCTCAACTCCGAGCCGCCGGCATTACTCACCAAAACTCGATACTGCGCGGCATCATTTTGATCCGTGTTGGCGATAGTTAAAGTTGCGGTGGTTGCGCCAGATACATGCCCGCCATCGGCCAGATTAGGAAAAATCCCGTTAGTCCCCTTCTGCCATTGATAGGTGAATGGCATCGCGCCAGTGGCAGCGACCGTGAAGGTAACGGTTGAGCCGTCATTCACATTCGTGGAAACAGGTTGAGTAGTAATGAGCGGGGGGGTAGGGCCGCTCGCGCCGCTCAGAGCGAAAATAGCGGCGCGTCCATCGGTATTGGTGTAGACCAGATCAATCGTAGTAACAGGGCTGACGGCCTCAGTCAAAGTCAGATCAATGCTAAATATCCTCGGTGTTCGATTTAAAGGTTGGAGGTTAAACTCGGCAGTGTCAACGGCCACTCGCCCATTGGCGGCGATAACAAAAGGCGTCCCGACATTAAACCAGTCAGGTATAACAAGCGAATTGGTTTCGGAGACTCCATTTTGATGGTTGACAATAACGATCGGGGCCACCGGGCCGTTTCCAGAAGCAGCTAGAAAAGATAAAGCTGAGAGAGCGGTCGGAGAAGCCAGCGTGATGGTGGCGTTGGTAATGGCCGGACTGATGTATGTCGCATTGTTAGCGGTATAACTGGCGGGTAGAATAAAGGTGCGACTTCCGCTGCCGTTAGTAACCGTCGAGCCGGCGACGGGAAGTCCGCTATCCGTAACGAGAGTCGGATCGGGAGCCGGGCGTAAGCTGCCACCCGGATTATTGATGTTGTAACCCTGTTCAAACCAGCTATTCGCCGTATTGTTGGTGTTATCCATAGATTGAGTGGTTGCGGGTGTGACTCCGTCTGCCGCAAAAACCCGGCCGCGTTTAGCCGCTTCTTTTTCTACTATAAAATCGTAGGTATACCC
>JALYXC010000605.1 GCA_030947315.1 Verrucomicrobiota bacterium
TGTGGGTTTTGCTCGACGGGTTGCGGTTTGAATATTCATCTCAAAAATGCCCAGGCGATTAATCTCAGTCCGACCGCTGATTATCCGGTCAACCTCGGCATGGCCTGTCCGAAAGGTTGGGAATCCCTCGCGCCATTGCAAGCTGCGGACCGCGCGACCACACCGTATCTGCGCGACGCCAACGGAAAATTTGAGGCGGTGGATTGGGATATGGCGATGCAGGTGTTCACGCTGCGTTTCAAAGCGATTCAAGACAAACATGGCCCGGCCGCCGTGGCGCTCTTAAGCACCGGCCAAATTGTCACCGAAGAAATGGCCTTTCTGGGCGCGCTCGCCAAATTCGGCATGGGAATGATTCATTGCGATAGCAACACGCGGCAGTGCATGGCGACTTCTGCGGTCGCCTACAAACAATCGTTTGGTTTTGACGCGCCGCCCTACACTTACAAAGATTTTGAAGAATCGGACGTGTTGATTTTTATCGGTTCAAATCTTTGCATCACGCATCCGATCATGTGGCAGCGCGTTTTGCGAAATAAAAATAGACCGGAAATTATCGTGGTGGATCCGCGCAAAACTGAAACAGCCATGGCGGCCACGCAGCATTATGCCATTCAGCCCAAGTCAGATTTAATTTTGCTTTACGGCCTCGCCAACATTCTCATTGAGAAAAATTGGATTGATTCAAACTACATCGAAGAGCACACCAATGATTTTGTCGCATTCAAAGCACACGTAAAAAATTTCTCCGCCGATTTCGTCGCGCAAGTCACCGGACTTTCGCTTGAACAATTACATCATTTTGCCGAAACGATTCATCGCGGCAAAAGCGTTTCGTTTTGGTGGACGATGGGCGTCAATCAAGGACACGAAGCGACGCGCACTGCGCAGGCTATTATCAATCTTGCGCTCATGACTGGAAACATCGGGCGCGCGGGCACTGGCGCAAATTCCATCACGGGCCAATGCAACGCGATGGGTTCGCGTCTTTTCAGCAATACCAGCGGGCTTTTTTGCGGACGCGATTTCTTAAAAACTCAACATCGTAAAGAAGTTGCGGAAATTCTTCGCATTCATCCTGATTCGATTCCGACAGAAAACAGTTGGACCTATGACCAGATTGTTGAAGGAATTGCCAACGATCAAATTAAAGGGCTGTGGATTATTGCGACCAATTCGTCGCATTCCTGGATTAATCAATTGGAATTTAATCAGCTCATCAAGAAGCTCGGTTTTCTCGTGGTGCAGGACATGTATCATACGACGGAAACCGCGCAACAAGCGGATTTGATTTTGCCCGCAGCGGGGTGGGGCGAAAAAGAGGGAACTTTTATCAATTCAGAACGGCGCTTTGGCCTCGTCAAAAAAATTTCGAAAGCGCCCGGACAGGCCTTGTCGGATTTTAATATTTTTAAATTGATCGCGCATTATTGGGGCTGCGGAAATATGTTTAAAGAATGGACTTCGCCGGAAAGAGTTTTCCAAATTCTAAAAAAACTTTCCGCAGGCCAGCCGTGCGATTTCAGCGGCATCGAAGATTACCGAATGATTGAGGAAGCGGGCGGAATCCAATGGCCGTTGCCGGAGTTGAACCGCGATTCTAAAGGCGGAATGGGTAGCACAGGCGACTCGCCTGTCCCGTCCGGCCACTGGCGGGACGAAACGGGAAAGACGTTGGAACTGGAAACAGATGCTCGGAAAATTTCATGTGCTAGCGGCGAGCCGCCGCTTGGAACAGGCCAGTGGCCTGTGCTACCCATTCAGGAGCGGCGCTTATTTAAAGATGGAATTTTTTATCATGCCGACGGCCGGGCCAAATTCATTTTTGAAAATCCGCGACCATAACCGGAACCGCCATGTGAAAAATTTCCTTTCATATTGTTGACGGGACGCGGCACTTCCTCGCAGTGGCACACTCAAACGCGCACCGGCAAATCCGCCGTGTTGAAACAGCTTTATCCTGAAAATATTTATGCGGAAATTAATCCGCACGATGCAAAAAAACTTGGCCTTCATTCCAACGAAACAGTTTTGATTTCTTCGCGGCGGGGAAAAATCAAAGCGCGCGTTTTCGTGACGCCGACCGTGCAGGCCGGCCAGCTTTTTATTCCGATGCACTACGCCGCCGCGAATCAGTTGACTTTTCCCGCTTTCGATCCTCATTCGCGCCAGCCTTCTTACAAAGCGTGCGCGGTGACCATCAGCAAAGACGGAAAGTTTAAAAAATCGTGAAAGTAATTCCTTTTATTCCTGAAAATGCGCCGTTCAACACCGAACAACGCGCCTGGATAAATGGCTTTTTAGCCGGCCTTTTTTCCCAAGCCGATTCGCCAGAAAATTTCATTGCGCCCAAAAGCAATGGCCAAATCGAAGACAAAAAGTCCCTGCTCATTATGTTTGGCAGCCAAACCGGCACAGCGGAACAACTGGCCAAACGTTTCAGCGCTGAAGCGGACCAGCAGAAATTTGCGGCGCGAGTGCTTGAGATGAACGCTTTCGGGAGCATTGATTTTAAAAAGGAAAAACGATTAGCCATCTTCACCAGCACGTGGGGCGATGGCGACCCGCCGGACAACGCCGTTGCTTTTTGGAATTTTTTAAATTCAGAATCGGCGCCGCGGTTGGACGATTTGAATTATTCCGTCCTCGCGCTGGGCGATAAAAATTATGCGGACTTTTGCGGCGCGGGAAAAAAAATTGATGAACGCCTCGCTCAACTTGGCGCAAAAAGAATTCTGGCTCGCGCCGAGTGCGACACAGATTATGAAAGCGACGCGAAAAGGTGGATGGCGTCGTTATGGTCCGCCTTAAAAGTTGTCGAGAGCCGGGAGCGCGTCGAAAGCACCGCGGAAATTACGAATGGACATTCGACAGAATTAATCCGACGGCCGCAATCTATCCATGATCGCAATCATCCTTTTCCGGCACGACTTCTGACGAATCGCAAATTAAATGCGGAAGGCTCAATGAAAGAAACGCGGCATTTTGAAATTTGCCTGGATGGTTCCGATTTGAAATACGAAGTGGG
>JALYXC010000007.1 GCA_030947315.1 Verrucomicrobiota bacterium
GGGCAGCGCGGAGGAAAACTGGATACCTCATTACCAGGAACAACACGGCGGCCTATGCATGGGAATGCTTCGCTCCGGCGGGATGTCGAACACTTTTTGGAATACCGAATAAACTTAATCCGCTGTATGGCACGCGCTACGCGTTGGACACGCTGCGCCGTGATGATCCGGAGCGCGCATTGGTCAGTCTTTACGGAATGTTGGCGCAAGGTTTCACGCGCAACACCTTCATTTGCGGGGAAGGCGCGTCGCTAAGACCACTCGATGCGGGTGGACGCTTGTTTTCTCTGCCCCCGAACAGCGCGGCCAATTCGCATTTTCTTTCCATGCTCCGCTATCTGCTCGTCCAGGATTTTGATTTGAATGACGATGGCAAACCGGAAACTTTGCGTCTCGCCTTTGCTACCCCAAAGCGTTGGCTGGAAGAGGGGAAGAGTTTTAAGATCGAACGCGCGCCCACGGCATTCGGTCCCGTTTTTTTGAAAATGGAATCACATCTCAGTCAGGGAGAAATTCTGGCAGAAGTTCATTTGCCGGAACGCAATGCGCCTGAAAAAATATTGCTGCGCGCCCGTGTGCCCGACGGTTGGAAAATTATTTCTGCGCAAAGCGGCGAGAAAAAATTTGAAGCAGACGACAAAGGAACGGTCAACCTCACAAACTTAAAAGGAAAAATCAGCCTGCGTTTTCTAGTTAAGAAAAGTTGATGGTAGTCCCTGAAGTAGCCATGAATAAAATTTTTACGCGCCGGGAAATGTTGAGGAACGCGGGAAAGGCCGTCGTTTTGAGCGCACTCGCTCCTCATTTTTCTTTTGCCAAAGAAAATAAAATTTCTTCAACTACTTTTGGCGCCGTGGCCAGTGAACCGGCGTCAGTAGAGATAGGCCAAAAAATTTTGAACGACGGCGGCAATGCCGTAGATGCGGTTGTGGGCGCGGCGCTGGCCGCGGGTATTACCATGCCGAGCAAATGCGGTATTGGCAGCTATGGTGGCACGATGATGATAGCTCTGGCGAACGGGAAGGTTACCTGCATTGATTGCAATTCCATGGCGCCCGCCGCGGCGCGACCTGACATGTATCCTTTAGATGCAAAAGGAAACGTTGTTGGCCGAGTTAATTTTCACGGTTGGCAGGCGGTAGGAATTCCTGGAACACTCGCTGGTCTTCAAATCGCCATTGATCGGTACGGCACAAAATCTTTGCGCGAACTCCTTCAACCATCTATCGCGTTGGCGAAAAATCCGCCGCGCCTCGATAAATTTGTAAATTTTCCCGCATTGGCAAAAACACTTTCTACTTTAGCTGATCGAAACTCTGTCGAATCATTTTATCGCGGCGACATCGCTCAGGAAATCGCGGATACTTTCAAAAAAAATAATGGGCAGGTAACAGCAAAAGATTTAGCAACTTATCAGGCTCGCGAAGTTGCGCCCTACCAAATTGAGTGGAAAGGCTATACTACTTATACTGCACCACTCGGCGCGACCGGTTTATTGATCCTCGAAGCTCTGGCGATTTTAAAGGCGCTTAACTGGGACAAACTTCCTGCCAGCCCGGCCGCAACTCACGCGCGACTGGAAGCAGTGCGTTTGGCCTGGAAAGATCGCGCGGAATTTTTTGGCGATCCTGAGTTTGTTAAAGTGCCGGTGCAACGCTTGCTCTCCATAGATTATGCAAATGAACTGGCCGAAAAAATCCAAGTAACTGTCAAAGCAAAAAAAGCGCTTTCACTCCAGTTGGAAAGAATTGATCAAGTAGGAACATTGAACATTAGCGCCGTGGATTGGCAAGGTAACATGGCGGTTCTGACTTTTACGCAAGGGAATAGTTATGGTGCGCAAGTATCGGTATATAGTCTCGGTATGGTGCTAGGACATGGGATGGCTCGATTTGATCCGAGTCCCGGACATCCTAATTCCATTGCGCCTGGAAAACGTCCTGTTCACAACATGGCGCCTTCCGTCATAGTGAGAGATGGCAGGCCGATATTAGCGGTGGGCGCGGCAGGTGGAACTAAAATTCCCAATGCGCTGTTTGATTTCTTTAGTTATTATGTTGGGCGCAGTAGTTCAATGGAGAATGCTCTGGAAGCGCGGCGCATGAATTGTTTTGGGCTGCCCGAAGTTTCCTTTGAACGCGGCTGGCCGAAAGAAGAGTTGGACTACTTACAAAAGGCCGGCTTCAAAATAAAAGAAGGTTTGGGCGCCTATGTCAGCGCGGTGAGCTTCAATTGGACGACTCGCCAGGCGAAAGGAAAGTCGCGGCCAGGCAATCCATTTCAGGAAAGAAACTAAAAACGGCTTGATAAGTTCGATGCTAATATTTTAATTGACGCATGCCCCTGTTAAACTATTTTATATAAACAAAACCAAGGAGATTATATGGCAAACACACATTCATTTGAAAACAGTTCCTTTTTTCGAGCGCACCAGCAAGCGGCGTAAAGGGTTCCCGTCCGAGACACGCGTCAAACGCGGTATTAGGATCGTGCATGGCAATAAAGAGTTGTATGAGAAGCTCGGCAGGAACGATCTATGCCCCTGCGGTTCACAGGTCAGTTTCAAGAACTGCTGTATGCAGTCGGGCAATTACGATGGCTCACTCCGGAACTACTTTTTTCCGAGAATAGTCGGATATATGCGAGTTCATGTTTGGCATCCAGAGTTATTCACCGCTGGTTGCGGGCGAGATACATTACTCGCTTCTCGGGAGCTATGAATAACTTTCGATGATATATTCATGACTAAAGCATCTTCGGAGTTACTCCTGCGGGGAATCGAATGAGAATGAGTGTTGGCGATACTCGCTGCCGGCGAGTCCGTCGGGACATTATCATAACCGGTCTGTATCATTTTCCAAAGACGGTCGAGTAACCAATGTTTGCAAAGCGTTCTATTGATTGAAATAGTCGCTTACGGGTTACGCAAGATCAAAATGATGAAATCTAAACTCAAAGGCCGGTAGTCTCTTTTAAACCACGCGGCGATTGATAATTTATGTTAATAGAGCAAAAAAAAATTCGCGGGCGCGGCACGGCGGAAAATCCATCGAACCGTTTTGAAAAATTGCATTTGGAGCCAGACTCGGAGTTGGAACCCGAAGAACAAATCTCGCCTCGAACGCAGTTATTCCACGATCTCTCCTCTTCGATTCTAACTCACAACGAGAGTCCTGATGTCGGTTTTGAGACCAGCCTTAATCCTTATCGCGGCTGTGAACATGGTTGTATTTATTGTTTTGCCCGGCCCACTCATGAGTATCTTGGCTTCTCACTCGGCCTCGATTTTGAGACCAAAATTATGGTGAAAGAAAACGCGCCGGAATTGTTGCGCAAGGAACTTTCTTCGCCTAAATGGAAGCCGCACCTTGTCGTTATGAGCGGAGTCACTGATTGCTATCAACCGATCGAACGCAAATTGAAAATAACCCGCGGCTGTCTGGAGGTATTTTGCGAATTCAGAAATCCTGTTTCGATTATCACGAAAAATCATCTGGTCACACGCGATTTGGATCTACTTCAAGAATTGGCGCGGCACAACGCGGTGAGTGTAAATGTTTCTGTCACGACGTTAGACGCCGATTTGGCTCGGGTCATGGAACCGCGCACTTCATTGCCGGTGCGCCGCCTGGCTGCTATTCGCGAACTTTCGCGCGCTGGCATTCCGGTTAATGTGATGGTGGCGCCGGTGGTACCCGCGCTGACTGATCATGAAATGTTTTCCATTCTGCAACACTCAGCGGAAGCGGGCGCGCAGTCGGCCGGTTATGTTGTAATGCGGTTGCCCTATGCCGTGAAAGAATTATTTGAGCAATGGTTGATAGCGCATTTTCCTGAGAAAAAAGAAAAAGTTCTCGCACGAATTCGATCGCTGCGCGACGGAAAATTAAATGATGCCAATTGGGGTTCGCGCATGAAAGGCCAGGGAATTTTCGCCGAACAGATCGCCCGGAATTTTGAGGTCGCCGCCCGCAAAACTGGCTTGGACAAAAATCGCATTGAACTTTCCACCGCCGCTTTTAAAGCGCCCGGCGGCAAACAGCTTCAATTTTTTTAAAAGAAGTTCAGGAGCATGAGTGTTGTCATTTTAGCCATCGCATTGTTCGCGGGAATATTTTCGATCACGGGAAAAGCGGCGGAAGAAAAACCCGCGCCAGAAATTGCTACTCCGCCGGAAACCAATTTGATTTTTCCCGACAGGACCAATCCCGTTTTTCAGGTGATCAAAACTTCATCGGCCATTTTTCTAAAAACGAATTTAAATATTCTGATCGCCACAAATCCTCCTCCGAATTCCGGGACGAGAAATTTAAATACCGACGAGGCCGAAAATTTCACGCCGCGCTCGGCGGAAAACGTTTTTGAAGCGCAACTGGTTTTGGCCCGGCGCGGAATTTCCAGCGGCTCGCTCGATGGCCTTCTCGGTTCCCAAACTCGCAGTGCGGTGCGCGCTTTTCAGCACAAGGAAAATCTTCCGGTCACGGGCGTTTTGGATGCGGACACTCTTTTTGAATTAATTTTAACGTCGCCGCCTTTTACAAGTTATAGTGTGACCAGCAATGATCTGGCGCAATTGCAGCCGAGCAATTTGACCTGGGCCGGCAAAGCGCAACAAAGCGGCTCGGCCTACGAAACCATTTTGGAAATGGTCGGCGAAAAGTCTTTTTCGCATCCGAATTTTATCCAGCGACTTAATCCGTCGGTCAATTGGAGCAAGATTGTCGCGGGAACTCATCTGCAAATTCCAAATATAAAAATGCCCGCCGCGCGCGCTCGCGCTGCTTTCATTCGGATTCAACTCGCCGATAAAATTTTGGAAGCGTTCGATGCGAACAGCAACTTGCTGACCCATTTTCCCTGCAGCATTGCGGCGCGGATGGAGAAACGGCCGGCCGGAGAATTGCATGTGATCACCCTGGCGCAAAATCCCAATTACACTTTGGATCCCGCAATGTTTTCAGAATCCACGGGAGGAGAAATAAAAAGAAAATTAATTATTCCGCCAGGGCCAAATAATCCGGTGGGCACCGTCTGGATTGGGTTGGACAAACCGACTTACGGAATTCACGGCACGCCGCAACCCGAAGAAGTGGGTCGCACAGAATCGCATGGATGTTTTCGCCTGGCCAATTGGAACGCGCAATTTTTAATCCGATTGGTTTCTATAGGGACGCCGGTTTATGTCGAGCCATGATCTCGAACGCAAATGCTTTTCTGTGATTTTTAGAAAAATTAAGACTTGGCAATTTGCTGGACGTTTCTAAGTTTTTCAATTTAAGTTGAAGTATGCGATTTCTTTTAATTATTCTTTCTGTCGGGCTGTTGGCTGGTTGCAGAACTAAATCGTCCTCTGCGAAAGCAAACCATAAACCAACCGCCGTTTCCAGTTCTGCAAAGTCCAAGGCCACTCCCGCCAATGGCAGTGTTGGCAAAGTTTCGATGTTAAACAAAAACGGACGTTTCGTTGTCGTCACTTTTTCCGCGGGAAATGTTCCAGCCGCCGACCGCCCGTTGAATGTTTATCGCAACGGTTTAAAAGTGGGCGAACTGAAAGTGACGGGTCCGCAACGCGAGGAAAATACGGTGGCGGATATTCTCAAAGGCGAAGCGCAGGTGAACGATGAAGTGCGGGAAGATTGAGGGACGATGGAAGAAGTTTCACGCTTCACGTTTCACATTTCAAATCGCTTTTATTTTTCCACTTCTGATTTTCGCGCCGCGGCAGTTATTTTTCGATAAGGCGAATGAAGATTAAAATAAATTCCGCAGAGAGGATGTTCGTTTTCGGTCTGGCTCAAAATTATGGTGATTTGTTTGTCGAGCGCGATGCCGTGCCGCAGATTGGCGCCGCGACTGGCGTAGGCTTTGATCGCTTTATCCATTAATGAAACCAAGGCGGCCTGACACGCTTCCGGCGTTTTATCCAGACAGACAATAAATTTATCGTAAGTCTTGATCGCTTCTACTATTTCCGGCTCGAACATTTCCACCGTTAGATCCATGCGCTTAGTTTAATATAAAAAAATTTCAGGCAAGCAATAATTTCACGCGATCTTTGTTTTGTTGCGCGGTCCAAAC
>JALYXC010000062.1 GCA_030947315.1 Verrucomicrobiota bacterium
GACCAACACCGCCAAACATATCGCGCTCTTTCGCGCGTTCGGAGTTGAGCCGCCCAAATATGCGCACCTTCCGCTCATCCTGAATACGGATGGAACAAAAATGAGCAAACGCGATGCCGGCGCCTCGTTGATGACCTATATCGAAGAAGGTTGCGCGCCGGAAGCAGTGGTAAATTATCTCTGTCTTCTCGGCTGGTCGCCGAAAGAAAATCGCGAGGTCTTGCCGATCCAAGAAGTGATTGAGCTTTTTGATTTGCCGCAAATTCTCCGGCACAATGCGCGATTCGACATTGATAAATTGAATTGGCTCGACGGCGAATATATTCGCGCGATGAATGCGGAACGGTTTCAGGAACTCGGTCGCGAAGCATTGGTTCGCGCCGGATATGATTTAAATAAATTTCCACCCGATTACGTGAGGGCTGCACTCGACACTTGCAGGGGAAAAATAAAACGTTTCGGCGAACTGGCCGCTTATGCCGGATTTTATTTTGTCGAAGAAATAAAAATTGATCCGGCGATTGTCGAAAAAGAATTCTCGCCGGAAAATAAATTGCGATTAAAAAAACTTCGCGACGTCTTTGCGCAATCCGCCGATTTCAAAGCCGCGACTCTTGAACAAATTTTAAAAACGACCGCTACGGAACTTTCCGTCAAAGCTGGTGTGCTTGTCCATCCCACGAGAATGGCCTGCACGGGCAACACTGCGGGACCGAGCCTGTATCATCTGCTGGAAGTTTTGGGCAAAGAAAAAGTGATGCGGCGAATGGATTGTGTGCTTTAACCGCAGTGGAAAACTTGACAAGAACAAAGAAGCGACAAGATTCTTAACCAAGCAATATGTTCACCGCCACTTAACTCAAAGAACGTTTGGAAGAAAAACCATTCCGCCTGTTTCGCTTCAAAATGTCTAACGGTGAAACTTACGATATTCATAACCACGGAGGAGCCTGGGTGCTAAGAAACGCGATTGAGATCGGACTGGATCCTGATGCCGAAGGTTTTGCTTTGAAAACCATACGGTGCGCTATTCCGCATATCGCCTCCGTTGAAGACTTTCAGCGCGAAGGCAGCTTAAATTCTAAGAGAGCGAAACGACAATTTCGTTTTGCGCGAAACTATTGATTTCTGCGTCATAACGTTAATTTCTTACCCAGTTCAGCGGCGGGCGCATGTTGCCCAGTATTTTGCGTCCGAAGGCGTCTTAGTTTACCTAGCGTGCGACGTTTCATTTCATCACGGTGAATTTAGCGGAAGCAAATCAACAACATCCGTGCTGACTGGATTTAAAAATGGATCATATCGCACAACTTCGCTGAAATGGCCGGCGCTATTTCCTCCCCGCCAGATTTCTGTCAAGACACCATTCCGAAAAATTTCGCGCCGCGTTGTGAATTTTGCGCCGTTAGGCATTATATCCAACTGCTGAAGTATTCCATATTTATAGGTACAAATCATATCCGGCGTACCGTTGAAATCGGTATCTTTTCGTAACTCAACAGGAAAGCCGTGTGAGTAAGTCCAGAATTCATCGGGTTTGCCATCGAAATTATTATCAACTTCGTAAGCGGTCATTTGTCCATAACTATTATAATGAATCCATTCATCCCAAACACCGTCGAGATTTCGATCTCCTAAAAATTCAACGAGGCGTCTGTTCCGGTATATCCATGCTTGATCCGCTCTTCCATGAGTATAATGATAATGCGTTTTTGTTCCGAGTTTACTATTCCACTGATAAAGCAAACAAAGAATTATGCCCATGACGATGCCGAATAGGATTTGACCCCAGGCCAGTTTTTTTACGGGAACACTTTCGAGAGGAGCAGAAACCACAGCTTCCGTTTCGATTTGATTTATTTCTGCGGGTGATACTTGTGTATTCAGCAAAGCAATAGCTGCCTCGGCATCCGAAGCCCGCACGAGCAAACGCACGCCACCCGCTGCCGTGAGATTTGGATACATCCCGCCGCAATCATCGGCATTAAGCCAACACTCGATACTATGAGCTTCGAGATTTGCCGCCGCGAGTTCGGCGCTTTCGTGATTGCCAAACATCCGGATAGCAACAGTTTTTATTTCTTTATGCGGCTCGGCTTCCATCCTCCGTTATCTTTTGCTGGCGTGCAAAACGGTTAAACCAACGACTTCTCCATTTTCGTAACGCACGATGATGTCGTCTTCGGTCAATTCGCTGTTAGTCGCGTGGCTCGGCTTTTTGAAGTTGATGTAAAGCACATCGGCCTCGGCGTCGTAAGAAGACCAAAGATATTGGTGCGGCGGGTTTCTCACCGTCGGCACCATCTTGAGGTATTCTTTAATTTCGGTTACGGCCATAATTGCTTTCTGCGGTTCAAATATACTGCGCGCTTGTTAAAGATTGCGAGTCCATTTGTGTAGCGTTCGGCCTGTGGCCGAACTTTTCGAGCCGCAGGCTCGACTACACTTGCACGCGATCGATGATGTGAACTTCGCCTTGATAAGGCCAATCTTCGGGTTTCGCTACAAGACCTGCGCGAACCGGATTACGCCAAACGTAATCCCATTTCTCCGCATAACTTTCATTGTGACGCAAAAGATGATCGAAGAAACCGGGTTGCCAGAAGCTTTTGAGTTTCGAGTTCGGAAGGATTGTCGGTTCGTGTCCGAGTTGCGTCAAAATTTTTCCCAAACGTTGTTTCAAACCGCTTTCCCATCGGCTCAAATTCATGTCGCGGCCGATTCGAACGAAAACATGCACATGGTCCGGCATCAAAACGTAGCGTCCGACGGCAACGTGAAAAGTAATTCCACGCTCAGCATATTCTTGGAAAGCTTGATGCACGGCTTCGCAGGCAAGCAACGGACGGCGAAGCAGTGTATTGAACGTGACCAGATAGAGCGGCGGATCGTAACTTTGAAAGACGACTGGCAACCGTGGCGGTGTGTCTTTGAGTTTTCGTTCCATGTGTAGGGTGTAGCGTCCGGCCTGTGGCCGGATTTTTAATTTTTTAGATTCGATTCAATTCTATTTCCCAATTCGGCCACCGAACGCTACACAGGTTCAACGCTACACCCTCTTCCCATGCACCTGCGCCGCGACTTTCAGCCGCAAACCATTCAACCGAATAAATCCCGTCGCGTCGTCCTGGTTGTAGGCTTTGGTCGGGTCGGCTTCCATCGTGGCGATTTGCGGATTGTAGAGACTCATCGACGATTTGCGTCCGGCGCAGATGATGTTGCCTTTGTAAAGTTTCACGCGGACTGTGCCAGTTACGTTCTTTTGCGATTCATCAACCAGCGCCTGCAACGCCAGCCGTTCGGGCGCGAACCAAAAGCCGTTGTAAACGAGCGTGGAATATTTCGGGATGAGCGAATCGCGCAGGTGCATGACTTCGCGGTCCATCGTGATGCTTTCCATCTGGCGATGCGCGAAATGTAAAATGCTGCCGCCGGGTGTTTCGTAAACGCCGCGCGATTTCATTCCCACAAAACGATTTTCCACAAGGTCAACGCGGCCCACGCCATGTTTGCCGCCGAGCTTGTTCAAGGTCTGCATCACGCCGAGCGGATTTAATTTTTTCCCATTCACGGCGACGCAATTGCCTTTCACGAAATCGAGCGTGACGTATTCGGCTTTGTTCGGCGCGTCTTCGGGAAACACGGAAAGCGTGTTGAAGTAGCCGCGATATTTCGCGTCGCTCGCGTCGAACCACGGGTCTTCGAGAATCCCGGCTTCGTAGGAAATGTGGAGAAGATTGCGGTCCATCGAATACGGTTTCTTGGCGC
>JALYXC010000064.1 GCA_030947315.1 Verrucomicrobiota bacterium
GACGCAGTCCGCTTCGCTGAAAAGAGCATTTTCCAAATCAGAATTTCCCCCGCGCCACTCCGCAATCTCCAAACATGCGCCGAGTTTTGGCTCCGCGTCGTAAAGAGAATGCGCAAAAATTCGCGGCAGAAATGAAGCGCCGCTTGCGCATTTGACAAATTGCGCGGACCGAATCAGCAAACCAAAAATAATACTCATCAAAGTCGGATTCGGAATATTTCCTGCCGCAATGTGAATGAGCATTTCCGGCCCGCGCGCCAAAGCGGCCCGCTGTTGTTTTTGTTCGGAAGGCGTGGCAACAAATTCGTCAAGACGTTTCGCGTCGCCGAGTTCTTGTGTGAGCAGCGCTAAAAAATTTTCGCGAGTAAGTTGCGCGAAAAAATTATTTAAACCAGTCGCTATAATGGTTTCCGAAAAACCGGTCGCCTCAGTTCCTTTTTCCAAAGCTAACCGGCGAAAAGGAAAATCAGGTTGCAACCAATTTTGAGCTAGTTCGCTGAGCGTGCGAATTAAACTTTCTGTCGAACGATGCTGTAAATATTGCGCGCGATTGCGCTTCAATGTTTGACATGCTTCGTTAATCATCGAAGAACTCAAAATGGCTTCGGGCGGTAAATCGGCAAAAAAATAATTGGGCAGGTTCATTCGAATTGCGGATTGTTCAGGGCTTCGACCGGTCTCGGCAAAAGGGTGGAAGCAGCTTTTTCCCGTTTGCGAATGGCGTGCAAAAAGGCCAGTCCAATCAGCGACAAAAGACAAAACAGAGCGAGCACATTGTAAATTTTAAAATAGCTGGATGGAGAATTTGCGCTGGCGCCGAGCCGCTTTACCCAATCGCCCACTAACCAATGCGAAAGATTTCCGAGAAGTCCGCCGATGGTAATAAAAAAACCAAAAACGCGACCGCGCACGGAGTCGTGCACCGACTCCATCAAGGCCGCTTCGACAATCGGATAGCTGGCCATAAAGAAAAATCCATAAATAATCAAAACTGGGATCACCATTTCTGGTGAAATGCGGGGAAAAATAAAAATTGTGATCGCCGCGACAGTTAAAAGAAAACTGGTCCAACGAACACGCCCGCCATCGCTTAATTTTCCAAAAAGCGGATTGCTAACCGCGGAAGCCAGATAAATAAAGCTGAGCGCCACACCGGTCTGGCGCAAATCGAAATGATGGGCGCGCTGCAAAAAGAGCGAACCGAGCGTGGCCATTCCCATCCCGGCAAAATCGCGCAGACAAAAAGCAAAACTGGCTGCGATAAAAAATGTCCAGAGCATCGGCGTGGCGAACATTTTTTCCGGACCAAGTTTCTTGGCAGGATCTTTTTCGGCGAAATTTATTTTTGGAATGGAATGTTCTTTGGCCAGAAACAAAAATAAAACCGCGCCGATTACGCCGAGAATTCCCAGTTCCAAAATCGGCTGCCGCCAGCCGGCCGTTTCCGCGCGCCAACCCGCGTAAATCGGGCCGACAAAAAAACCGAGACTCGCGCCGATGCCGACTTTACCTAGCGCTTGGCCGGTTTCATTTGGAAACAGTCGCGCGATCAGAGCCGTTGAGGCCGGATGATAAAAACTGCCGCCAAAACCTGCGAGAATAAGACACCCAACGGCAGCTCCATAATTCGGCGCAAAAGAAAGTCCGATGAAACCAAGCGCATTTAAAGCCAGACCAAATCCCAAAAGTTTTTTCCGACTGACGCGATCCGCGAGGACGCCCATGGGATAGCTCGGCAAAAAATAGGCGATGCCCATAATCGTGACGAGAAAGGTCGCCGCGCCGTCGCTGGTCAGTTGAAAATCTTTTCGAATCAACAAATAAAGCGGGATTAGCGCAACATGATAAAGATGCGTGAAAGCATGAAGCGCCGTGCATAACCAAAGCGTTCGCGTTTTATGAATTTCCTCGGACATGAATTAAATGTGAGCCGCCATTAATGAACATCCGCGAGATTCAGCCAACGCCGCGCGGCCAATTAATTCAAAACCGTGGCCGCGACTAATTCCTAAATCTTCCGTTTGAACAGCCAAAACAGAACGAACATTGGCCAAATCAAAAATGCGAATCAAACCGGTTTCGTTTTCGGCAACTTCCTTTCCGGTTTCTGGAGAAATGATTTGCGCCCGCGTCCAGGGCGGGAATTGGAAGAATTTTTGAGTTTTGAATTTTGAGTTTTGAGTTCCTGCATACGCCTGGGAACTAAGTTCACTCATGCTGTATTCGCAAATAATATGCGACGCGGGGATTCCCAAATGTTTCGAAATTAAACTGTGCAATTCGGATTTTGGAATCTCGCGCGACCAGCCTTTATAACCCCCTGTTTCCAAGACACGCGAACCGGGCGCCAGTTTGTAATAAATATTATTTTCGGCAAAATGATCGAGGAGATGCACAAATGAAAAGGCAGTTCCAAGAATCGCCGCCGGACGATCGGCAGATATGGATTCCCGCAATCCAGAAATAATTGGGTCAATCTCAAGTAACCAGGATTTGTCGTTCGCTACTTTTCCGGCGAAAAATGAATCGAGCGAACCAAACTCTTTGCGAACAGTCTCAAACATGTGAACGAGCGAGGAATTGGGCGCTGCTTTTGGATTCGGCGTGAGAAAAATGCAAACGGGTTTTTCGCGTATTCCGATAATTTCTTTTTTGCAAAGCGCGTCCGGATCGCCCAGGAAATTTTTTTGAAACCACGGTAGCAGCGACGCTTCGTAAATGGATAAAGATTCCGCGTTATGAAAATGGCAACTCGGTTTTTGCCCGGTCGTTCCGCTGGAATGGAAAACGTGCGTGCGCTCTTCCCGAGGCAAACTGGAGATTTCCAAATCTTTAAAGGCGCTGGTTGGAACGGCGGGAATTTCGCTCCAATTAGAAATGGTTTTTGGTGAAACATTTCGCCCCTGACAAAAATTTTTGTAGGGACCGACAGATTCAAACTGGAGCGCGAAAAGATTTAACGCGAGTTCGTTGAAATTAAATTCGTCGGCTAAATTGTCTAAAGCATGTCGGCAAATAAATTCGCGCAAACGCAAATTGAATTCGGCAAATGAATTAATTGTGGTCATGCGGTTTTGAAATTGCCGGCTGGTTTTCCGCAACAGCCGCAAGAATATTTAGTCGTAAAACAAATCCGGCGCAAGGTTTGATTTGTCCAACCGCCTACTTTTTTTTGAAAATAATGATGTGCTGTCGAGGCAAATTCGTAATCGTTTCTGCCCAGACCAGCGCATGAATTTCAGCTTCTTTGCGGACTTGCGCTTCAGACATTTTATGAACTTTTTTGATCGGCACATTTGGATCTTCGGCGCGGTATTCGACGAAGATCATTCTTCCGCCGCGCTTCAATGCTTTACACAGGGCCTGCGCCATTTCGTGCGGATGATCGAACTCGTGGTAAACATCCACCATCAAAATAGTGTCCACCGAATTGACTGGAAGTTTTGGATCTGTGATTGTCCCGAGAATCGGTCTGACATTTTTGATTTTTAACTCAGCCATTTTGTTCGTGAGAATATCGAGCATCTCCTGCTGAATTTCGACGGCGTAAATAATTCCTTTTTCGCCGACTTTTTTGGCGAGGCGGCGGCTCATGTAACCGGTTCCCGCGCCAATATCCGCGACCGATTCCCCGGGTTTTAATTTTAACAAATCCACCAGCAGTTCGGTTTTTTCCTCTTCTTCGCGCTCGGGTCGCTCCAGCCATTCCGCGCCTTGATGTCCCATCACATGCGCGATTTCCCGGCCCATATAAAATTTTCCGAGGCCGTCCCGATCATGCTCCTGTCGCATTTGGTAATGAGAAGAGTCGGCTGGCGCGCGGTTGGTTTTATTTTCCGCAAAGCCGATTGCTGCCAAAAGGAATTGCAGGAAAAAAATGAATTTTGTTTTCATTTAGAAAGTTTAAACAGCCAGAAAATTGCGGCTATAAAATAACGCGCGTCGGCGGAGCTTTAATAAAACTCGTTTCGCGCAAATAAATCGGCTCCAGTTTTTCGCCGGAAACAAAATCAGGGTGGCGCGCGGCCAATTGCGCCAGTGATTCGGCGTTTGGAAATAAATTCCTGGCCTCGTGAAACCAATTGGTTGAGTCCGGACCAATTATAACTTCTCCATTCACGGCGCGGGTTTCAATTTCCGAAAATGGAACAATCGCTAGCGGCTTGATCTGGCGCCGGATCGTTTCGCTGATTTCATAGGTAGCGACGTAAAATTCATTTCGCTGCGCATCGATAATGATATTAATTTGACCAAATAATTTCTTTTTTTGCGCTTGAAAGGCTAGACATTCGCCGCTGCTGATGCCGACAATTTTTATGTCGCGCGCCAGTTGCCAGCCTTGAGCGAAAGCAATAGCGGCGCGGATTCCCGTGTAAGAACCAGGGCCAAGGCCAACAGCGATTACTTCAATCTGTTCGCGCTCCCAATCAGCCTGGCGCAAAACATTTTGAATGAGGGCCACGGCATGGGTCGCGCGACCGCTCTTTTCGGAAGCAACGCAGAGAGCCACCGGAGAATCACCCGTTTCGTTTTCGAAAATGGCGACGCTTCTTTCATCGCAGGAAAATTCAAGCGCCAAAATCTTCATAAATAATGCGCCGTTCCGTTTCACTTATTGAATCAATTTTCACGGAACGAAAGCCTGTTGAATAATTTTGAATTCTGAATTTTGGATTGTGAATTTCTGGAATCCAGCGCTCAAACCATTCAATCACCGCAACGCCGTGTGGATTGAAAAAATATTCTTCCAAACCGGCGCGAAGAATTTCAGCGCGATTTTGCAGGCGATATAAATCCAAGTGAAAAAGCGGTAACCGCCCGCCGGAATATTCATTGACGAGCGTGAATGTAGGTGAGTGAACTTTTTCAGTAATCCCCAAACCGTGAGCGAGGCCTTTGACAAGCTGGGTTTTGCCTGCGCCTAAATCTCCATTCAACCCTATAACCCAGCCGGATTTGGCAATGCGTCCCCACGATTGGCCAAGCGCTTCCGTTTCAGAAACACTGTGAGAAATAAAAATTTGTTCAGAGTTCAATAGGGCAGAATTCACCGTTTTCATCAGAGTTGCCAACCATCGCCTTAATGAAGCCCAGGCTAAGTTACAGCGTTGATGCACGCCTCGCTACTGGACAACGTTCAAATCTGATAGCTCAATGGAAACGCAGAAAAAAACGGGCTGTTGACTTCATTACATGTTCAGGCCCGACCTACCATTCTAGAGAATTTTCTATAGACTCCAAATAACTTGGAGGTGAGCGGTCCAAAATTTCCAGGATAGCGGCGAAACAATTTTGGAAGCGGGCGAATCCGTCCAGCGTATTTAATTCCGTGATAAGGAAGATGTTCAGAACCGCGAAAAAAAACTGTGCCGTCAAAACCACAGAAAACATGGGTCACACAGGAAATGTCTTCGCGTAAAGTGCGTGGGCTGTTATCCGTAATACCGAATAATGAAAAATACTCTGACCGAACAAAAATTGCGTTAAAAGATGTGACGGCAACTAGCTCATATCCTTTCCGGGTTCCTAACCGCACAAAAGCCAGTAAACTAGCGCCTTGGCTGACGTCACGATCCGCCACTTGAATGAAATCCACCTCAGTAGGAATGGAGGGGTTAAATTCAACACAGACAACTTTCGGGAAATAAGAAGAAACTGCATCCCAGACATGGTAATCGTTGCCGTCGATGTCTATGGAAAGAAGGTCAAAATCCTTTGGGATTGGAGTATCCACGAGGAGCTTATCCAAACCATCGTCCGACTTAAATCCAACAAAGGAGTTCAGGGCAATCACCTTCGAGTTGCTGCCAAACCGCTTTAACAAATCTTCATAGCGCTTCCTACTCCCCTCTATCAGCACGCCGGAATATCCCGAGTTTTGAATGAGGCTGAAGGTGTTGCTGAGATGTTGTCCATCCCATGCTCCAAATTCGACGCACCATCTATCTCTCGTCCCTAGCATATCCAATATTTTCGAAAGAACTCCATCTTCGCCGGTTTGGGAATAAATATTTTTTGCGTATTCTAAGAGCCTCATAAGTAATGAAGTAGAAGTGGCCTAATAGTTATATTATTATTTTAGATAGTGTTCTCTGATTGCAATATGAGCTAACGGTAACCTTCACCCCCAAAAAAATTATTGACCCAGCCCGGCATCCACCTGCTAGCCATTGATCGTTTCATGGGTTGAATCCTTTCATAAAACGAATTCTGTGCAAGCAATTTGTTTGGCTGGGCCAGTCCTCTTTCGGAAAAGTTTGGGACGTGCTTCGGTTCAAACATTGTTCGTTGGACGGGGAAGAAGCTCTTTCGTTCGTTTTCACGATGCAGGCAACCCGTGAAAAATTGGGGAGGGCGGATTATTTGTGCGTGAAACTAATGGAAATATTTGGTCTTTCGTCGGATCGCGATGTAGGACTTTGGAATAACCCAGAGCATATGTTCAGTGATGATCTCGCAATCGGGAAATAATTGTTGCATCTCTGACTTTCGCAGGAGACGCGTGGTATCCACCATAAAATCAACCTGTTGCTGACTGGGCCGCTCAATCCAACCCCGCACGGTGCACCAGCGCAAAATCTTCTTCTGTAGTGAATTCGGGAGATAGTGGACGAACGGAGTCATGTAATGCGGCTCGATAGGACACTCATAGGCCGGCGTTTGCACCCACAAAGCTTTCGCGACCCGGCGTATTTCAGAAGCGAATTGTTGCTGACTCTCCCATGAACCGACATGTTCAATCACGCTGTTGGAAAAACCGATGTCATAGCTTTGGTCGATCATGGTTAAAGAGCAGCCATCCCCGGTCAGAGTCCTAATATTATGAGCGGGCGCGTCTTGGGGAGACCACGAGACTTCATGAATATTCAATGCGTCGATGCGTTGGACCAACTGAGGATGTTCTGTCCAAAATCCAGGGTATCCCCCAACGTCGAGCAAAAGGTCGGAAGGAGATGGTCGCAAAAGCTGCCGGAATAGCTCAAACCTTTTTTTTCGCCAGATTTTGAAGATTTGTCCATAAATGGAATAAACACTGAATGACATAGGCGCGTTTTTCTCAACAAAAATATTTAGAGCCTTATTTCTTCGGGCGAAATCCGGGGGGCAAATTGGATTCCGGAGTTTCGTCTTGCTTCGCTGGAATCGGCGGAGGAGGAAGTTGAACTCCTTCCGTAAAATCGGTTCCAAGGGCTTCCGCATCGCCGGCTTCGAAGAGGGCCAGGCGCGTCCGGGCTTTTTTGGCGGCGGCCGTTTCCCCATATTCCTCTACAATTCGACGGAGAAGTTCGACGGCTTTGTCGGTTTTGCCCATTCTGAAATAGAGATTGCAAAGATGAATCGCAGCCCAGCCCCAGCGTTCGGCGGGTAATTTTTGCAGCAAAATCTGTTCGTATTCGAGCGCGGCCGCCAGTTCGTTTTTTAAATCTTTTTCATAAATTTCCGCGATGCGCAGCGCGGCATATTGTTCACTCGGATTTTTTTTCAGGTAATCGCGCATCATTTGAATGGCGTCGAGCGGCTTGCCATTGGCCCAGGCTTGCTCGGCTTCCTCGTATTCGGGATCTTTAATTCCTTTGCCTTCATCGTTGAAAAGAAAGTCCACCGTGTGACTCCCAAAAAATTGTGAAACATCATAAGCAATCAGCAATCCGAGAATAACCATCACCGCAATAAATGCGCCGAAATACGCAATCATCGAACCTTTAGGAGAGGAAACTTTGCCCGATGGGGGCGAATTGGTGACAGCCGCTGCGATTAAATTAGTGGCTTGATTGGAGGCGTTGGTCGCAAGTGCATTGGTCGAAAGTTCATTGGTGGAAGCCGGCGGCGTATTGGTGGTCGAAGCCGATTCGTTGGTGGAAGGAATTGTATTCGAAACCAACGCAGTTTGATTCGTCGCGGGAATAGAGTTGGTGACTTGGGTGACCTCGTTGGTTTCCAAAGGATGGGCCAGCGCATTGGCTTTTTTATAGTTGGTGTAAAAAGCGCCCCCGAGCCAGACGGCGAGAATAATCAGCACGACATACGCCGCGATTTTAATTTTAACCAGCTTGTTATTCATGAAGAGACTCTCGCATTGGCATCAAATTATTCCTCAGAAAAAATATTTTTCAAACAGGTTAAATTAAAATTCCGGCCACGGTCGCCGTTAAATAACTGGCCAATAAACCGCCGATCATCGCGCGAAAACCGAGTCGCGCCAGATCGCCCCGCCGATTTGGCGCCAGCGAACCGATGCCGCCAATCTGAATGGCGATGCTGCTAAAATTAGCGAAGCCGCACAAGGCATACGTCGCCAAAATAAAACTGCGCGGCTCAAGGGCGCTTTGCACTTTGGCCAGCGAGAGATAACCGATGAATTCATTTAAAACAATTCTTTCACCCAGGATTTGTCCAATGACCAAACAATCTTTTCGCGGCACGCCCATCAGCCAGGCAAAGGGCGCATTGATATAACCAAAAACGGTTTGAAATGGAGTCGCCGCTTGAATCCCCACCGCGCGCAAACTGTAGGAGAGTAAAAAATTTGCCAACGCCACCACAGCCACAAACGCGATCAACATCGCCATGACGTTCAACGCCATCGTCAACCCATCGCTCGCGCCGCGACAAAGCGCGTCGAGTCCATTAATCGATTCGCGTTCCACAACGGCATTGGCGCCACCTTCCGTTTCACTCGGTTCCGTTTCAGGAAGCATGACTTTTGCAATCAATAAACCAGCCGGCGCGCTCATCACCGAAGCGGTCAACAAATGTCCTGCCGACACGCCAAAAGAAACATACGCAGCCAAAACGCCGCTCGCGATCGTCGCCATGCCGGCCGTCATAAGAGCCATAATTTCGCTCCGCGTCATGCCGGGTAAATAAGCTTTCACCACCAGAGCGGCCTCAGTTTGGCCCATGAAAATATTGGCCGCAGCGGCGAGACTTTCGCTGCCGCTCGTGCGCATCGCTCGCCGCATCACCCACGCAACGCTCCGAACGATTTTTTGCAAAATGCCGTAATGATATAAAAAAGAAGAAATCGCCGAGACCAGAATAATCGTCGCCGAAACGGTAATGACAAAAATAAAAGAATTTTCCGGCCCCCATTTTTCGGTGAGCAAAGGGCCATTAGCCAAAGGACCAAAAACCATTTTGGACCCTTCATCGGCGAAGCCAATAATTTTGCCCACCGCGCGCTGGAAAAAATCAAAAAACGCTTCGCCGCCTTTGGTATTCAAAATGAGCGCGCCAAAAATAAACTGCAAACCGATTCCGCAAAAAACAGTGCGCCACGGAAATTTTTTCCGATTTAAAGAACAAAGCCATGCCATTGCCACTATCCCAAAAAGGCCGAGCAGACTTATCAGTTTCAGATGCACAGGCCGGAGAATGGATTTTTAATTTGTAATTTGAAATGATTTTTCCGGGAGAAACAGGACTTCATTTCTGGAAAGGACCAGCGCCGCTCGCTCCTAGTTAGCCGTGTCGCCATCGGAAACCTTTCTACCACTATTTTTTTTCAAAAGTGGCGGGCGCGCTGGCATTGCCGAAACGATCAATGGCTGTAAGCGCAATCGCTTCTGGCACCTCGCCTCTGAATTGTCGGGAATTTTTTTCGCCGGGCAAAATTTCCAGGGACCATTGGCCGCGCACCTGTTTTTGCAAGGCCCATTGCCCGATTTTTGGCGAGGTCTGCCAGGTAAGGTTGAGTCCGTTTTGTTCCGATTTCGCCGTGAACGTGGGCTTGGGGGGCGCCGTGGAACTGAGCCAGGGATAAGCTGGAAGCAAAGCTGGTTTTGTGTAAACGGTTTTAGCCAGTTGTTCGGCCAGATTATTTTTTTTGTCGAACAATTTATGCAAATTCCAAAGAATTTCTCCACTGGCGCCTGGCTGACTGCGCGTGATTTTAATTTGATTAACGATTTCATCGGGATCCCATTTTTCGCCGACATTGCTTAAACTCAGGCCGGGCATCAAAGGCCGTTTCTTGACGTTTTGTCCCGCCCACCATTTCAAGAGAA
>JALYXC010000095.1 GCA_030947315.1 Verrucomicrobiota bacterium
GGAACAATTAGAGCGTTTGATGCCGACGCTCACGCCCGAAGAACACGCCGGAACATTGTTGGCCAATAAAAAATTGGCGCTGGCCATCACCCCGTATTTTTTCAACTTGATTGATCCTGCGGATGAAAATTGCCCGATTCGTCGTCAAGTCATTCCACGCATCGAAGAAACGCACGAAGCCTCTTGGGAAATGAGCGATCCTTGCGGCGAAGATTTGCATTCGCCCGTCCCTGGAATTGTGCATCGTTATCCGGACCGCGTTTTATTTTTGGTGACCGATCGGTGCGCTTCCTACTGTCGTTATTGCACACGTTCGCGATTGGTCAGCAACGCCAGCGGCTACGATTTTCATCCTGAGTTTGAAAAGCAAATTGATTATGTCAGAAACAATAAAAATGTTCGCGACGTTTTATTGAGTGGCGGCGATCCGCTTTTGTTGAGCGATGACAAGCTGGAACATTTGCTCAGTGAATTGCGCAAAATTCCGCACGTGGAATTTCTGCGCATCGGCTCGCGCATTCCCATTTTTCTACCACAACGAATTACGCCCGCGCTTTGCGCCATGCTGAAGAAATATCATCCATTGTTCATCAGCATTCATACAAACCATCCGCGCGAATTAACGACCGAAGTCCGCGAAGCTTTAGGAAAATTGTCCGATGCGGGAATTCCGTTGGGCAACCAATCTGTTTTGCTGCGACACGTAAATGACGATGTCGTTGTGATGCGCGGCTTGCTCCAAAAACTTCTAATGTGCCGCGTGAAACCATATTACCTTTATCAATGCGATTTGATCACCGGCTCCGCGCACTTGCGCGCCAGTGTGCGCAAAGGTTTGGAAATTATCGAAGGTTTGCGCGGCCACACCAGCGGCTACGCCATTCCGCAATACGTCATTGACGCGCCCGGCGGCGGCGGAAAAGTTCCGATTAATCCAGAATACGTTTTGAGTCGAAACAAAGACCGGGTTGTCATCCGCAATTTTGAAGGAAAAGTTTTCGAATATATCGAAGGAACCAAAACCGCGCCGACTTATAAGCGATCGGAAAATTTTCCAGTTTACAAAGATTCCGAAAATTTCCCGACGCCGCAACTGGTTTAGATTCAAACATCAATACTCGCGTATCGCATTGATACCTATTTTTCGAAATGAGTTTTCGCAAAAAAATTCTGGGGGCAAATAATTTGATTCCGTGGCAGGAACAATTACGCGCTCATAAAAAAAAACTCGTTGTGACGAACGGCTGTTTTGATCTGCTCCATTTAGGCCATGTGATTTATTTGGAAACGGCCCGAAATTTCGGGGACGCTTTGCTCGTGGGCGTCAATGCCGATGCCAGCGTGCGCGAATTAAAAGGAGCCAATCGGCCTGTTAATAATGAAAAAGATCGCGCCGCCGTGTTGGCCGCCTTGGAAGCGGTCAGCGCTGTTTTTATTTTTTCTGAATTGTCCGCCGTGAATTTTCTGACATTGGCCCAGCCTGATATTTGGGTAAAGGGCGGCGATTACACTTTGGAAACCATCAATCAGGAAGAACGCCGCACTGTGGTAAATGCAGGTGGAAAAATTATTTTTATTCCTTTCATTGCGGGAAAATCCACCACCGCTCTGCTGGAAAAAATTGCGAAGTTGTAAATTATTTTCGACTCGTTCCGACGATTAATTCGGGCCGATATAAATCACGATTGCTTCCCTGGAATTCCGCTTTCAATCGCACTTTAAATTTCGCGAGGTCCACCAATTCCCAGTTTAAAAATTTCCATTGACCATTTTCGCGCGGCGCGTGTTCGAAGCCAACAATCAAATGATGCGCATCGTCGTTGATTTTTCCCGTGTCCATTTTTGGCTCGTAATAAAAAGTGCGAAAACTGCTGTCCCGACTTCCCTTGGCGTAAAGTTTTGGGTCCAGATAAATCACCCGCCCGCTTTTTTTATCTTCGAGCCGCAAGTCAGGATAGCCGGAACGTTGCATTTTTCCTTTTGCTGTTCGGGGGAAATCACAGGAGAATCCGGGCGTTT
>JALYXC010000096.1 GCA_030947315.1 Verrucomicrobiota bacterium
CACCAAAGGGTCCGCCGGGTCGCCAGACGCAGCAGCCGGGCCGGGTGCGCTCCCCAAATACCTCGTCAAACTTAAAACTTCCCGCCATAAACCGCGTTTTAGCCCAGCAATTGTTCGATGCGGAGCAGTTGATTGTATTTTGCCAGGCGATCACTGCGGCTGAGGGAACCGGTTTTAATTTGGCCGGCATTGGTCGCCACGGCAATGTCGGCGATGGTGGAATCTTCTGTTTCGCCGGAGCGATGGCTAATGATCGCCGTGTAATTATTTTCCTGAGCGAGCTCAATGGCATCCAGCGTTTCAGTGAGCGAACCAATTTGATTTACTTTGACCAGAATGGAATTGGCCGTGCCAGTTTCAATTCCTTTGCGGAGAAATTTTACGTTCGTGACGAAGAGATCGTCGCCGACGAGTTGAATTTTATCGCCGAGTTTGTCGGTCAAAAGTTTCCAGGTTTTCCAATCGTTTTCCGCGCAACCATCTTCAATGCTGATGATCGGATATTTGCGCGTGAGTTCGCTGTAAAAAGAAACCATTTCAGCGCCGGTCAATTTTTTTCCGCCGCTTTTTTTAAAAATATATTTGCCGCTTTCCATGTCATAAAATTCCGAGGCGGCCGCATCGAGCGCGAGAAAAATTTGTTCGCCGGCTTTGTAACCAGCATCTTTGGTCGCCTGCAAAATCACTTCGATGGCTGCTTCGGCGCTGTCGAGTTTCGGCGCGAAACCGCCTTCATCGCCGACGGCGGTGGATAATCCTTTTTTCTTCAAGACAGATTTGAGGGCGTGAAAAATTTCGGTGATGGCTTGGAGTCCTTCCGAAAAAGTATCGAATCCTTTGGGCACAATCATTAATTCCTGAAAATCAATCGGCGCGTCAGAATGCGCGCCGCCATTGATGACATTGGCCATCGGCACGGGGAGAACTTTGGCATTAGGCCCGCCCAGGTATTTGAACAGAGGAATATCAAGAGCGTTGGCAGCGGCTTTGGCATTCGCAAGCGAGACAGCGAGAATTGCGTTCGCGCCGAGTTTCGATTTGGTTTCCGTCCCGTCGAGTTCGATCATGGTGCGGTCAACCGTCAATTGATCCAGCGCATCAAGGCCTTTGAGAACAGGAAAAATTTTATCCGTCACGTTTTTGACAGTCTTGACAACGCCTTTTCCGAGGTAGCGATTTTTATCGCCATCGCGCAATTCGAGCGCTTCATGTTCGCCAGTGCTCGCGCCGGAAGGAACTGACGCGCGTCCCATCGCGCCACTGACCAGATGAACGTCCACTTCGACGGTTGGGTTGCCGCGCGAATCAAGAATTTCGCGGGCTTTGATGTCAATAATTGCGCTCATAATAATTTTAAAAGGCGCGCGAATTTTAAAGGGCGAAAAAACTGAGTCAAGACACGAGCCGAAAAAGTTATTTCCGTTTTTCTAAAATTTTCTGCGCCGCTTCTTTGACTGATTGGGCCAATTCAGGAGGACGGATGACAATGGCATTTCCAGCCCAGCCCAAAATCCAGCGCTGAATCTCTGCGAGACTCGAAAGTTTTAGATGCAATTCCACGCCGCCATTTTTCAATTCGCGCAATTCCTGGGACGCATGCCATTTTTTTTCGCGAATATAATCTGCGACATTTTCACTGAATTGAATGACGACCTTAAACTGGCCTTCTGCAGAATGAACGCCAAAACTGTCGCGCAATCTTTTTTTCAGAGAAAATTTTTGCGGGCGCAGAAATGTTTTACCGGTTTGTTCGATGGCTTGAATGCGCGCCGGCACAAAGGTGCGAATGTCTTTGCGGGCATGATCGTAGGCAAAAAGAAACCATTCGCCATTGATGTTGGCGAGGTGATACGGATCCACGAGGCGCGTTTCGATTTCCCGACGGCCCGGTTTGCGATAAACTAATTTTACCTGCTGTCGTTGCGCGGTCGCTTTGGCGATGGCGTCGAAGATTTTCAAATTTAAAATCGGCTCGGCGCTGGTGCGAAAGGAAATGGTTTGTTCCCATTCAGAAAGGTTCAAAGAAAAAGCGTCCGGCAACGAGGCCGCCATTTTTTTAAACGCGCTCAGAAGCGGTTTTTCAAAAGCCGTGCCGCGATATTGCTGCAACGCTTTTTCGGCAACGAGCAATGCGAAAAGTTCACCTTCGGTAATTTGCAGAGTGGGAAAGCTGCTGACTTTTTCGGTGTAAAAATAACCGTTGCGGAGCGCGTTGTATTCGAGCGGAAACTGAAAACGGTCGCGCATGAATTCCAAATCGCGATGAATGGACTTCGTGCTGACTTCGAGTTCGCCCGCCAGTGTCGAGGCATTAGGAAATTTGCCCGATTGAATGGCCTGATGAATTTTCATCATCCGCTCCAGCGGCGGCCGGGAAAGAGGCGAGCGCGATTGTTTTGGAATTTTTTTCACGCGCGCGAAAAATTATTCCGCAAGTTCATTTTTAAAACTTGAAACGTTTTTCTAAGGCCACACCGTTGGGATCGCATACTCGGGCGGGCCGCCCTCGTCTGCACGCGAGCCGCGTGCTCTCCCCACAATCAATGCGAGCCGTGCGCTCTGCCTCAACTCAGTTTGGCCAGCAATTCATCATTCGTTTTGTGTTTCTTTAAAGCGGCCAGCAATGTCTCCATTGCTTCGACTGGATTTAAATCCACCATCATGCGGCGCAATTTGTGAATCGGCTCGATATTCTTTTTGGCGAATAATTTTTCTTCTTTGCGTGTGCCGCTTTTGGGAATGTCAATGGCGGGAAAAAGTCGGCGATCAGAAAGTTTGCGGTCAAGAATCAGTTCCATATTTCCAGTGCCTTTAAATTCCTGGAAAATAAGTTCGTCCATCCGCGAACCGGTGTCCACCAAAGCTGTGGCAATAATGGTGAGCGATCCGCCTTCCTCGATTTTTCTGGCGGAAGCAAACATTTTGCGCGGAATTTCCAGAGCGCGCGCATCCACGCCGCCGGTCATGGTGCGGCCGCTTCCGCCGTGCACGCTGTTGTAAGCGCGAGCGACGCGAGTGATCGAATCGAGCAAAACCAAAACGTCTTTGCCGCTTTCCACAATGCGGCGACAGCGTTCGATCGTAAAACGGGAAAGGCGAACGTGCGTCTCCAAATCCTGATCGTTGGAAGAGGCGACTACTTCCGCTTTGACGGAGCGTTGAAAATCGGTGACTTCTTCCGGACGTTCGTCAATCAACAACACAATGACCTGAACATCGGGATGATTAGTGGTAACGGCGTTGGCGATTTGTTTAAGGATCGTCGTTTTGCCGGTGCGGGGCGGGGAAACAATCAAGCCGCGCGTTCCTTTGCCGATGGGCGTGACCAGATCAATAATGCGCGTTTCCAGCAAGTCGGGCGTGGTTTCCAAATTGAACTTTTCGATCGGATCAATCGTGGTGAGATTTTCAAACCGAACCGCTTGAGTGTATTCGGCGAACGGTTTTTCATTGACCTTTTCCACCGTTTTCAATTGCGGACTGTTACCGCGATGAGGCGGTTGCGTTTCGCCTTCAACCAGGCAACCTTCGCGGAGAAAATTTCGTTTGATCGTGTCGGGCGTGACAAAAATGTCCGCCGGTTTGGGATGAAAATTATTTTCTTTGGTGCGGAGAAAACCGAAACCTTTTTCGGAAATTTCTAAATATCCCGCGCCTAATTCGACTGCGCCGTTGCCATCGTTGTTTGTAGGCTCATTGCTCATAATTTTTGTGTTGATTGAAAAGTATCGAAACGTCTCTTCCATGAATTATCCCGAAACTGATTTGAATTGTGAATTTTGGGAGAACCGGTGGAACGTGAAATTTTTAACCCAGCCGGTTTGACCTTCGATGCCTAATATTTACAAGTGAAAGCAGCGGAATGCAATAATTATTTTTACAGCTCAATTACTTTTCAGTCGATAAGGTGTAGCCGATTCACCATCCAAATAAAATGTTTTTCAGAAACAATCGGACTCCACTCCAAAATCCCTGTGCTCTGCCTCTGGTTATAGCCAGAAATACAACAAGCACAACAAACAGTATCGCTCCTACAGCAGGGAGGTAAAAAAGAAGAAGAAGAAGACCAGCGATGAACAGCCACGCGAGAATCCTAGCTATCCATAAAATGTAAACAGTCTGTTTCATCGGAAGTAACCTAACAGCAACTAGCCAAGTCATCCGCCCACTTCAGCTTTCGCTTCTGCCGCCAACGGTGTGCTCAAATAACGTTCTCCCGTGGAGCAGGCAATGGTGACGATCATTTTACCTTTGTTTTTAGGACGCTTGGCGAGTTCGATGGCCGCCCAAACATTTGCGCCGGTGGAAATGCCGACGAGCAGTCCTTCTTCTTTGGCCAGACGGCGCGCCATGGCAAAGGCGTCGTCATTGGTGACTTGGATGCATTCGACAATTTGCGGATTTCCTTTGCTGTCTTTTAAGTGTAAATTTTTCGGAATAAATCCAGCGCCGGTTCCTTGAATTTTGTGCGGGCCTGGTTTGAGCGGTTCTCCAGCCAGCGTTTGCGAAATAACCGGTGAATCTTTGGGCTCCGCCGCGACCGCTTGAAAAGAAGGTTTGCGCGGTTTGATCACTTCCACGCAACCGGTAATCGTACCGCCAGTGCCGACAGCGGAAACTAAAATATCCACTTTGCCATCGGTATCGGCCCAGATTTCTTCGGCAGTCGTTTTCATGTGAATGGCAACATTGGCGGGGTTTTCAAATTGCTGCGGGATCCAGGAATTGGGAGTTTCCTTGGCAATTTGTTCGGCGCGGGAAATAGCGCCTTTCATCCC
>JALYXC010000122.1 GCA_030947315.1 Verrucomicrobiota bacterium
CAAAACACCTTCGGGAACAATCTCCACGGTTTGACTATTCAAGCGAACGATGCGCGGCGAGTTTTTCGCGCCTAAAATAGCTCCGCCCGCCGAGAATTTTTGTTCATCGGAAAAGACCGCGGCATGCAGCCATTCGTTGTAATCGGTTTCTTCGTTCGATTTAATTTCTTCAACGAGCAAGCCGAGCGAATTGGCCAGCGTTCGCACGTTGACTTGATTAACATCCTTGCCGCCGGCCGATTCCAAAAATCCTTTCAGCACCGAGCGGGTTACCGGATCGGTTGGAACCTGCGCCGCTTTTCCTCCGTAGGTAATGACCAAACGATCATTTCTTTTCGGCGCGAGTTGGGCGAGCAGCCGTCCCAGTTTTTCGCCCAGATTCAAATAGGGTTTGACAATCGCGTAGGTCGCCGCATCGAGATTCGGTAGATTGACCGCGTTGCGCACCACACCGTTCAATAAATAATCGGTCACCGCTTCGGCGACTTCGATGCCGACATTTTCCTGCGCTTCTTCAGTGCTCGCGCCGAGGTGCGGCGTCATGACGACTTGCGGCAAATTGCGCAATGGAAAATCAGCGGGCGGCGGTTCCACTTCATAAACATCCAAGGCCGCGCCGCCTACCTGGCCATTTTGAATCGCGTGACATAAATCATTTTCATTGATGATGCCGCCGCGCGCGCAATTTAAAATGCGCACGCCCTTTTTCATTTTGGAAAAAGCGGCGGCATTGATCATGCCTTTGGTTTCATCGGTCATCGGCATGTGAACCGTAATGAAATCGGCTTGCGCATAAATTTCGTCCGCATTTTCAACCAGCTCGACTTGCATGGCTTTCGCGCGCGCCAGAGAAAGATACGGATCATAGGCCAACACGCGCATTCCAAAAACCAACGCCCGTTTGGCGACTTCGCTGCCAATGCGGCCCATGCCAAGAATGCCGAGAGTTTTGTTGTAAAGTTCGACACCGGAAAAAGATTTGCGATTCCATTCACCCGCTTTCATGGAGCAATGGGCTTGCGGAATTTTTCGCGCGGTCGCCATCAACATCGAGAAAGTCAGTTCGGCGGTGGAAATGGTGTTGCCGCTGGGCGTGTTCATCACGACGATTCCGCGTTGCGTCGCGGCGTCCACATCCACATTATCCACGCCCACACCGGCCCGGCCCACGACCCGAAGGTTCGGAGCGGCCTCGATGACTTTTTTGGAAATTTTTGTTTCAGAACGAACGACCATGGCGTGAGTTTCCGCGACGAGCGGGAGCAGATCCATTTCGGAAATTTTTTGCTTGAGAACCGTGACTTTTAATTCAGGCCGCTGCTGCAAAAGGGCAATTCCTTTCGGTGAAATGGGGTCGCAAATCAATACGTTCATAAATGGACGCGCAGTCTAGGGAAACGATTCCGGCAGGTCAAATACGCAATCAAGGAATTGGGGACTGGAAAATTTCGGCGCCCTTGATGTTTTAAAAAAAGCGACTCTTTATTTCAGCTTTGAAGATTTCAGGAGTGGAATTTTGAGATTCATTTAACTTCAATTTTTTTTCGTTGTTCAGCGAAAAAAGTTTGCAATAAGGAACGGCATTCTTCTTCCCGAACACCGCGCGTAATTTCGCAGTGATGATTGAGTCCGGGAAATTGCAAAAGATTCAGCGCGCTTCCGGCCGCGCCGCTTTTCAAATCGCTCGCGCCAAAAACAATTCGAGCCAGGCGAACGTGAACCATTGCGCCCGCGCACATCGGGCACGGTTCTTTCGTGCAATAAAGTGTGCAATCGGTGAGCCGCCAATCGCCGACGACTTCTTCGGCTTGCGTGACGGCGAGCATTTCTGCATGAGCGGTCGCGTCTTTGAGCAGCTCAACTTGATTAAAAGCGCGCGCGATAATTCGACCTTCACGCACCACGACTGCCCCGACGGGAACTTCCTCGGCTCCATAAGCGCGAACCGCCTGACGCAACGCTTCGCCCACAAAATAATGGTCGCTTTGAAGGTCAATGATAGGTTCGTCCATGAGCAAACAATGCAGAAGGCGGAATGAAGAATGAAGAATTAAAATTCAGGCGAGCGGCGGGAGCGGGGCGATGAACCAAGTCAGCGAGGAAATTTTCCGGGAGAAGATTGGCTGACAGATGCCGAATAAGTCGAATTTTGTGAAACTTAATTTTTTAATCCTTGGAGGGTTATTTTTTCAGTCCATAAACTTTTCTGCCAAGATTGACCACCCACTTTCTGTCTTAAATCGATTTTACATTGCAAAACGTCTCCGTTCTTAAATTCGCCGCCCGACATACTTGTGATGGGGTTGTTGGTCGCGGTCATTGCACAAGCTGTCTGTGATTCACCGGGCGACCACTTAACTTGATTGTTCAAATATAATGTGGGCGTGAAATCAGTGTAAACATCTGGAAAAGGAAACGTTTGACTGCTCCGCACATCCCAGCTTGGGTAGCCATCTTTTGTTGGAATCTGTCGCAATACGAGGTGATAGTATTTCTCTATCAACTGTCCTTTAATCTCGCCCTTCAAAAGGTCTGCGCGCCAGAGATCCGAGAGGGTCTGCGCGTCGTGTTCTTTTTCCACTGCGTCTTTGGTC
>JALYXC010000131.1 GCA_030947315.1 Verrucomicrobiota bacterium
TAAAAACCGCTCGACGAGCCGGGCATCTATTTCTTTATCAGTCATCTTATTGGATGGTAAGCAGATTTCGTACCTGATTTGTTAATTGGTTGAGTTGTTGACGGCGCGGCGGATGAGTCAAAACCAAATTAGCCCAACGCGCTTGCGTTGCCACAAACCGGTCATGCATCGGCGCGACTGTTTTTAAAAATTGTTCGCGAACCGATTTTTGATTGCGGCCTCGTTCATTTAAATCGCGAGCCAATCGGCGTTGCAAACGAAGTCGCGACGGGCACTCAATAAAAACGCGATAATCAAAAAAACGTCGCAACGAAGGCCGCCGCAACAGCCAGAGTCCATCCACGATAATCAGCGGTTTGGGATCAAATGATTGGCTGGTTCGGCCGCAATGATTTGTGAAATCATAGCGAGGCGAACGAGTCTTATTGCCCTTGGAACAGTCGTGCAAAACTTTTTCCACCGATTTCCAATTGATCGCGCGCGGGTGATCAAAATTAATCTTGGCGCGGCGTTTTTGCGGCAGATGAGAACGGTCCTGATAAAAATCATCGAGAGAAAGCCGCGCCACATTTTCGCCCAAAGCCTTTTGCAGGCGGTCGGCCAGCCAGCTTTTGCCGGCGCCGCTTCCGCCCACGATGGCGACAAATTGCGGCCGACTATTTTTCAAAGGCGTTTTCACGTTTAATGTTTCAACTAATAACTGAATTGAAGACTATCTTTTAAATCCTGGCGTTGGCAACAACAATCGGGCTGCAACATTGTTATTTTATCGGCGAACCCTACTGTTCCTGGTCAGTGAATTTACGGAGCCGGAAAAATAATCCTCAGCCCGTTGGTTCGATTAATTTAGAAAATGTATCTTCCATTTCACTCATTAACTGGCTTGCTTTCGACGCGCGGCGGTAAATTTTGTTCAACGTTAACTGCCAGGGGCACGATCCGCAGAACAGTCACGCCGACCGGCACATGCATTCGAACCCGATAAGAGGACTCTTCATGACGAACATCAGTTAAGTCAACGTACGCTTTAAAATCTTTCCTCAATAATTCATTGAGCACCGCCGATTCTCCCGCTACCGACACAAACACTTCTTTTGGATTAATTTTAAAAACGCGCTCGTCACCCGATGTGAGCATCACTGTCACGGGCAAATGCATCGAGTCGCGCGTGGTGAGGTTAACAACCGACGTTTGCCGAAGGTCCAAATCACTTTTATTTCGGTATCTGATAAAAATCCAAATCAGCGAAGCGAGCAGAAGCGAAAAAAGTTTTAGCCAAAAATTATGTAAAATGAGTGAACGCCGCGACATTTATTCCTCCTCAATTTTTTGGGCCACGGCTGGACCCGGCTGCGGACGATTTTTTTTCCAGGAACGAATCCAGCCCAGCAAATTGTGCGGTTGGCTTCGCGACACCAAAACCGAAGTGAGAAAGGCGCGCAATTTTTCGTGGGTCACCCCGCGCATTAGTTGTCCTTTGTAAGCGTGCGAAATCGCGCCCGTTTCTTCGGAAATGACCACCACCACCGCGTCAGTTTCTTCGACCATGCCAATAGCGGCGCGATGTCGCGTGCCCAGCGATGGATTTAAATCCTGACGCTGGGTCAATGGAAAAATGCACGCAGCATAAGCGATCCGGTCGCCTTTGATAATCACTCCGCCATCGTGAATAGCGTTGTTCGGAAAAAAAATTGTTTCCAACATTTCAGGTGTCGCTTCGCAATCCACCAAAATTCCTGACTCGACGACTTCCTGCAGTTGAATGGATTGTTCAATGGCCATGAGCGCGCCGATCCGCGCCTCGGATAAACGTTCTGCGGCCTGCACGATGACTTCAATATTTTCGCGCTGTTCGTGACTCGTATTGAAAAGCGGTTGATTGCCAAGTTCAGCGAGAATGCGCCGTAATTCAGGTTGAAAAATAACCAACACCGCAATCGCGGAAAAGGCGGCGAAGGTTCCCATCAACCAACTTAAAACCGCCAACTTCAATGCTTTGGCCAGAATGGTTAAGGTCAACATCAAAACGACGAAACCATAAACCACCGGCGCGCCGCGTGTCCCGCGCACGAAATTAAATGAATAATAAATCCCAATCGCCAGGATGAGAATTTCCAGGGCGGGCCGCCAACTGCTCAGCAAATTATTGAGAAAGGTCTGCCACATTATTTTTTTCCCAAAAGATATTCGGTCATTCGCACTGCCTGTTTTGTCGCGGCGACATCATGAGTTCGGATTAATTGCGCGCCTTGCGTCACTGCCCAGCAAGCGCACGCCAATGAGGCCGGCAATCGTTGAGCAACTTTCGCGCCGAGCAATTTTTCCAAAAACGATTTGCGCGATACGCCCAAAAGCAACGGACGTTTCCATTTTTTAAAACGGCGCCACTGGCCCAGCAATTCTACATTATGCTCCGCCGTTTTTCCAAAACCAATTCCAACATCTAAAACAATTTGGTCCCTCCTGACTCCGGCCGCCCGCAAACGACGCAACCGTTCTTCAAAAAAAAAATTCACTTCCGCAACGACATCTTTGTAACTTGGATTTTGTTGTATCGTTTGCGAAACGCCTTGCCGGTGCATGGCAATATAACCCGCTTTCATTTCAGCCACGAGCCGCCACATTTCTTCATCATCGCGATCGGCTGCAATATCATTGACGATGCTTGCTCCAGCCTGCAGCGTGGCGCGCGCGACTTCCGGCTTAATCGTATCCACAGAAATCGGTCCGCAAAATTTTTGCGATAATTTTTCAATGACCGGAATCACCCGCCGCAATTCTTCTTGAACGCTCACACTGGTCGCACCCGGCCGGGAAGATTCGCCGCCCACGTCAATAATATCCGCGCCTTCCTCGATCAATTGTTCGGCGCGCGCGATGGCCGCTCTAGTTTCCGCAAATTTTCCGCCATCAGAAAAAGAATCCGGCGTGACATTGACAATGCCCATCAGCAGCGCCGGGCGCGGAAAAATAAATTTAAACTGTCGCGCGCGAAAAATCATTTTGATTCACAGCGTGCGGGAAAAAATTAGTTGTGTCGAGACCAGGCGTCTGCGAGCAAAAAAATATTGGCCTCTTTAAACTGCAAACGAGACTCAAGTTACGGTCCGCTTTTTTTTGTGAAGGCGCTGACCGTTTTTATATTGGCAGCTTTGGCGGCGTCCATCACTTTCACAATTTGTTCAAAAGGCGCTTTCGCATCCGCGCGAATAAAAAGAGCAACCTGCGGATTGGTCCGAACCTGTTCTGCGAGTTTCTGCTGAATTTGTTCCGCGCTCATCGGATGATTTTCAAACAAGAGCAAACCTTGCGCGGGAATATCAATCGTCAAGGAACGACCTTTTTCACTGGCGCCGGCCTGGGCTTGCTTCGATTCGGCCAATTTGATGGCGGGCTGGGGTTGTTGTTTAAAAGTGGTTGTGACAATTAAAAAAATCAGCACCACAATCAAAACATCAATCAGCGATACAATGATCACGGCGGGCGGCGGACGGCGTTGGCGGGCGGTAAATTGCATCAATGTTTTTTACAAAATTATTTCCGAATTTTCCAAACACAATTTCTTTTTTAAATGAAGAAAGCCAGGCGTCACCTTTTGAAAACTCGGCGGATGTGATTGACTAACCAGTGCACGTTGATTATTACCAAACCAAACAATTCAATAAAACTTTTTCCACAAAAATTATGGCCGCTAAAACCGTTGAAAAATCTTCCACCACCGAAAAATCCGAAACGCCCAAACACCCCAACCGCGATCGCGATTTGGACGCGGCTATTTCGTCCATCACCAAAGCGTATGGCGACGGCAGCATCATGCGTTTGGGCGACGCGCGATCCAATGTGAAAATTGACGTGATTCCGACTGGCGCGCTCGCGGTGGATTTGGCGCTGGGCGTCGGCGGAGTTCCGCGCGGGCGCGTGGTGGAAATTTACGGACCGGAATCTTCCGGCAAAACGACCTTGATGCTCCATGTGATTGCCAATGCGCAAAAAGGAGGCGGACTGGCGGCGTTCATTGATGCCGAACACGCGCTGGATCCCGCCTACGCAAAAAAACTCGGCGTAAATTTAGATGATTTGCTTGTCTCGCAACCGGACAGCGGCGAAGAAGCTTTGACCATTTGTGAAACGCTTGCTCGCTCGAATGCGCTGGATGTGATCGTGATTGATTCTGTCGCCGCGCTCGTTCCCAAAGCTGAACTCGCCGGTGAAATGGGCATGGCCACGATGGGAATGCAAGCGCGTTTGATGAGCCAGGCCTTGCGCAAACTCACCGCGATTCTGGGCAAATCAAAAACGACTTGTATTTTCACCAATCAATTGCGCGAAAAAGTCGGCGTGATGTTTGGCAGTCCGGAAACGACGCCCGGCGGCAAAGCATTGAAATTTTATGCCAGCGTTCGCATGGATATTCGTCGCAAAGAAACGATCAAAGACGCGGCCGGCAACGCCACGGGCAATCATGTCAAAGTGAAAATTGTAAAAAATAAAGTTGCGCCGCCCTTTGCCGAAGCGGAATTCGACATCATTTACAATCACGGCATCAATAAAGAAGGAAGTATTTTGGATGTCGGCATTACGGTCGGCGCAGTGGACAAAAAAGGCGCCTGGCTGCAATTCAATGGCGAGTTAATCGGGCAAGGCAAAGAAGCCGCGCAAAAAACATTGGTGGAAAAACCGGAACTCGCCGCGAAAATCGTCGAAGCGATTATGGTCAAGAGAAATGCGCCGGTCGTGGCCAGTTCGTAAAGTAGCTTTGCAAAATCACTTGGAAGCTCCGGGCTTCGGAGTTGCTATGAACAATTCAAAATTTGTCGGCGGTATTCTCATCACGCTGGAAAAACCAACCAAGCCGATGCGCGAAGAAGCGGCCGACGCCGGACGTTATGAATCCCAACTCTGGCACGACAAGGCTTATCCGAAGATTCAAATTCTCACGATTGAAGGTTTATTGAACGGCACGGAACAAGTTGAAGCGCCGCCGCAACTAAATCCCTTTGCCAAAGCACAACGCGAAGCCAAGCGGGAGAAACAGACGGATTTGATTTACGTAAAATGATTTAAGCAACGGGGATTTTTTCTTGGATTAATAACGTCCTCTCTCTAAAATCTGCGGATGAAAGTCCGCTCTGTTATAAAGATTTTTTTACCAGCTATTTTTTATTTTTTTCTGGCCGCGCAATTTTCATTTTCCGCCGAGCAGATTTCGCCCGCGCCGTCCGGCCCGCAAACGGATGGTCATTTTAGAAAAATCATTATAGACGCAGATCAAAAGACCGCCGACAAGCTGGAGGGCGCCTTGAAAGATCCGATGGAACTGGCGGTGGCCGCTGATGGCCGGGTGTTTTATGCGGAGCGCGCCGGCACAGTGAAAATGTGGAATCCAGAAACAAAAAAAACCATCGTTCTGGGCAAGCTCAATGTTTTTACTGGGTTGGAAGACGGCCTTCTGGGACTGACGCTCGATCCAAATTTTACGACGAACCATTGGATTTATTTGTATTACGCCTTGCCGGAAACGGGTCACGATCCGCAGAACAAAAAAACGGGAGTCAATCGGGTTTCTCGCTTTTCGATCAGCGATGATAAGCTCGATCTGAATTCGGAAAAAAAGTTATTTGAAGTTCAAACTCAGCGCGAAGAATGTTGTCATGCGGGCGGCTCGTTGACTTTCGACGCGCAAGGCAATCTTTATCTTTCCACGGGCGACAACACGAATCCGTTTGCTTCTGATGGATTCGCGCCCATTGATCAACGGCCCGATCGGTCGCCTTGGGACGCCGAAAAATCCGCCGCCAATTCCAACGATCTGCGCGGGAAAATTTTGCGCATTCATCCAGAGCCGGAAGGAAACTATACGATTCCAAAAGGAAATTTATTTCCGCCTAAAACCGAAAAAACCCGGCCAGAAATTTACATCATGGGCTGTCGCAATCCTTTTCGTATTTCGGTGGACAAAAAAAATGGTTATCTTTATTGGGGCGAAGTCGGTCCCGACGCTGTGCAAGCCAAAGAATATCGCGGCCCAGCCGGCTTTGACGAAATCAATCAAGCGCGCCAGGCCGGAAATTTCGGGTGGCCTTATTTCGTCGGCGATAATAAAGCGTATTGGGACCACGATTTTGCCAACACCAATGTTCTAAAAACAAAGTTTGATCCCGCTCATCCCATCAATCGTTCGCCTAATAATACCGGTGTGGAAAAACTTCCTCCCGCGCAACCTTCCTTCATTCAATATCCAAATGCGGCGTCCATAAAATTTCCTGTTGTTAACGCTGGCGGGGGACGCACGGCCATGGCTGGGCCGGTTTATTATTTTGATCCCAATTTAAAATCGGATCGGAAATTGCCCGAGGAATTTAATCACACGCTTTTTATTTATGATTGGTCGCGCAATTGGATTATCGCGGTGCATCTCGATGCCGCGGAAAAAATTGCAAAAATGGAACGGTTCTGTCCAAAGATGACGTTTAAAAGGCCGATGGATATGGAACTCGGACCGGATGGCTGTCTTTATTTAATCGAATGGGGCACAGCCTGGGGAAATAATAAAGATACCCAAATTGTGCGAATTGAATATTCAATTGATAGTAAATAGTCCCTTTTGTCGGCGCAATTTCCTGAGAATATTTTACGGCACTTCCTCAAAAGAGAATCAGGTTTAATTGCCTTGCGCAAAGAATCCCTCTTCCCACACTTTATTTTAATCAGAGAGTTGTGAGAAAGAAATCGAAAAAACCTACGGCCCTTTTTCGACGCCCCGCCGCGCCGAAAGCGTTGCGCAAAAAAAAATCTTCCGCGCGCTTTCCTCTGACGAAAGTGGGGCGAACGAAAAAAGTAAAATTGGTCGAACCAACTTCCGTTCCGCGAGACGCTGAATCAGCCGCGCCGCCCCAAAGCAGAGAACGTTCCGCCTACGATGGTGATAGCGCGATCAAACTTTATTTACGCGAAATCGGCCAGGTCAAATTGCTGACGGTTCCAGAGGAAAACGCTTTGGCCGCCCGCATCAAAAAAGGCGATAAAAAAGCGCGCGAACACATGATTAAAGCCAACCTGCGGCTCGTGGTGAAAATCGCGCATGATTACGAAAATTTCGGTTTACCGCTCCTCGATTTAATCAACGAAGGCAACATCGGTTTAATGAAAGCGGTCGAGCGTTTTGATCCGGCCAAAGGCGGAAAACTTTCCACTTACGGATCGTGGTGGATCAAGCAATCCATCAAACGCGCCCTGGCCAATCAGTCCAAAACGATTCGGTTGCCGGTTCATCTGGTGGATAAAATTGCCAAGATGCGCCGCACGGCCATGAAGCTCCAGGAACTCTTTGGCCGCGAACCGACTGATGAAGAATTAGGCGAAGAAATGGGATTGACGGCGAGTCGTGTGGCCCAGATGCGAACAGCAGCGATTCGGCCGGCTTCGTTGGATGCGCCGATTGGCGAGGATGATTCCAATAATTTTGCGGAAGTTGTTCAGGACGAAAACGCCGACACGCCTTACGAACAACTCGAAGATAAAACCGTGACCAAAATGTTGCGGGAAATGGTTAAAACGCTCGACTCGCGCGAAGCGACGATCCTGCGTTATCGCTTCGGCCTTGAAGGCGGCACTGAAAAAACTCTGGAAGAAGTTGGCGAAAAATTTGGCGTGACGCGCGAACGTGTCCGGCAAATTCAAAATATAGCCTTGAACAAACTTCGCAAAATGATTGAAAAACTCGAGGCAGTACAAAAGTAGTCCGCCCGCTTATCTATTTCACTTGGCCGCGTCCACAATTTTTCGCGACGGGAATAAAATTATGTTGAAGCGCGGCTTATCAAAATTTCATCTTACGGATCAACATGTCTGCCCTTCCTGAACCCATTTCTCAATTGACAGCCGCCTTAGGCCAGCTTCCAGGCATCGGCCCGCGGTCGGCGGAACGACTCGCGCTTTTTTTGGCGCAAGCTGAAAACCAATCGGTGCAACAGCTTGCCCAAACTCTTTTGGAGGCGCGCAAAAAAATTCAGGCTTGCTCGATTTGCGGCGGATTAACCGAAAAAAATCCTTGTGTTATTTGTTCTAATCCGCGTCGCGACGGCGCGCTGATTTGTTTGGTGGAACGGCCGGTGGATATTTTCAGCATTGAAAAATCAGGCGATTTTCGCGGCAAATTTCATGTGCTCGGGGGAAAAATTTCTCCGTTGAATGGAGTGGAACCGGAAGATTTGCGCATTGCGGAATTGGAA
>JALYXC010000139.1 GCA_030947315.1 Verrucomicrobiota bacterium
GTGACGGCTCGCGCAGTGTGGGAATTGGCCAACCAAAATCAGCCTGGAATTTATCATCTGGCGGGAAGCGAACGGCTTTCGCGTTTTCAAATCGGCCAGCTTCTCGCGGCGCGTTGGCCGCAATTAAATCCAAATATCCAACCCCTGCGCGATTATCGCGGCGAATCGCGACCGCCCGATACTTCGCTTTGCTGCGAAAAAATTCAAAAAATGCTATCGTTTCCGCTTCCGGGATTTCGCGAATGGCTGCGCCAAAATCCTGCTGAAAATTTTTAAAACTTCGCTACTGAATTTCATTCCGTCGGAAAAAGAATCTAGGGCAAAAGCATATCCATTTCGGCGGACTCCTCCACGTCCTCCAACATTTCATTCACGAGAAATAAACTAAATTGCGCCACAGTCGGATTTTCAAAAAGGCTGGCGATGGTCAGTTCCAATTGAAACTTTTCACGCGCTCGCGCCACCACTTGCATGGCCAAAAGAGAATGACCGCCCAAAGCAAAAAAATTATCCTGAATTCCAATCGGCTTTACCTGGAGCACATCATTCCAAATTTCACAAAGCATTTCTTCCACCGGCGATGTCGGCGCGACGTAAATTTTTTCGCGCTCCAGATTTTGTTCGGGCATCGGCAACGCTTTGCGATTTATTTTTCCATTCGGCGTCAATGGCATTTTTTCCAAGACCATGAATGCGGATGGAACCATATATTCGGGCAACTGCGCTTTGAGATGATCGCGCAATTCGGCAGCATTTGGCGCGGAATTCTTTGCGACAAAATAGGCGACGAGACGTTTTTGGCCGGGTTGATCTTCGCGCGCCACCACGACGGCTTCCGCAATTTCAGCATGTTTGCGCAACACCGATTCAATTTCGCCCAACTCGATTCTGAACCCACGCAACTTCACCTGATGATCAATTCGGCCGGTGCAAATTAAATTTCCATCTGGCAAATAATGGCCGGTATCGCCGGTTCCATAAATGCGCGCGCCGGGAATTTTGGTGAAAGGATTCGCGATAAATTTTTCCGCCGTCAGTTCAGGCCGGTTAAAATAACCGCGCGCCAGACTTTCGCCGCCGATAAAAATTTCTCCATCTGAACCAAGCGGAACCGGATTCAACTTCGCGTCCAATAAATAAATTTCCGTATTCGCAATTGGTCGGCCAATGGAAATGGATTCTTCGCGCGCTTCGAGTTTGTGAATTGTGGACCAGACGGTGGTTTCCGTCGGGCCGTACATGTTCCAAAGCTCGCCGCAACGTTCCAACAATTTATCGGCGAGGTCGCGCGAAATGGCTTCGCCGCCGCAGAGAATTTTCAATTTTTTATTTCCGTTCCAGCCCGATTCCAACAGCAAACGCCACGTCACCGGCGTCGCCTGCATCACCGTCGCTCCGCAATTATTTAACTGTGCCATTAAAGCGGGCGGATTCAGCGTGGTTTCAGTTTTGGCGATGACAATTTTTGCGCCGACCGTCAGCGGCAGAAATATTTCCAACGCCGCTATATCAAACGACAAAGTTGTGACGGCGAGCAGTGTGTCGTCTTTGGTCAAGCCGGGTTTCACGCGCATCGAATTTAAAAAATTCACAATCGCCCGATGCGGAATTTGCACGCCTTTCGGTTTGCCGGTAGAACCCGAAGTGTAAATCATGTAAGCCAGATTTTCGGCTTTGACTCCGCTTTCAATGTTCGTGGAAAAAGTTTCGCTCGTTTTGTTTTCTGCAAAAAAGGAATCCACCGCGACGACTTTTACGCCCGCAGTTTCCAGATTGGAAAGCAGTTTCTTTTGCGTCAACAGCACCGGCATTTTCGCGTCGTTCATCATGAAACTCAAACGCTCTTTTGGATAAGTCGGATCGAGCGGAACATACGCGCCGCCCGCTTTGAGAACGGCCAGAATGCTGATCAACATTTCAAACGAGCGCTCCAATGAAACCGCGACAAGCGTTTCAGTTTTCACGCCGAGTTCTCGAAGATGAGCCGCGAGACGATTGGCGCGTTGATTCAATTCGCCATAAGATAATTTCTGATTTTCAAAAACAGCGGTGATTGCATTTGGATTTTCCTGAACCTGTTTTTCAAAGAGTTGATGCAGGCAAATATCGCGGTCGTAATCTCTTTGAGTTTGATTCCAATCGAGAAGAATTTTTTTCCGCTCGGCTTGCGAAAACGGCGAATGATTTTCGTAACGCGCTTCAGGATTTTCGGCGATGGCCGCCAGCGTGTTCACATAATAATCGCACAGTCCGCGAATCTGTTCCTCGCACAATACATTCGGATCATAATCGAAATGCATCTGCAATTGCGTCGCGGTGATGTCGAGCATGAACGTCGTGAAAAAAGTAAAATTGTTCGCCTCGAAATAATGATCTTCCAAAAAACTGTGGTCTTTGTAGCCGGGCAAATTTTTGTAAACATGGAACTGGACGAAATCAAAAGTCGTTTCAAAAAGATGTTCGCCACCAGCCAGACTTTGAATCGCTGCGAGGGGCATGCGGCGATGAGGAATCAATTCGCGCTCGGATGAAAAAGTTTGGCGAATCAAATCGCTCCACGTTCCGCCATCGAGTTGCAATCGCAACGGCAGCGTGTTCAGAAAAAGACCAATCATTTTTTCGCCATCAATCGCCTGAGGACGGCCATTGGCGACCAGCCCGCTCGTCATATCGGTTTGTCCCGTGACAAAACTCATGACGCGATGATGCGCGGCGAGGAGAACGGTTCGCAGCGGAACTCCGATTGAATTTGAAACGCGTTTCAAACCGTCGAAAATATTTTGTGGGAGAAAAATTTCCGGGCCGCGCGTTTGTTCGGTTCCACCTTTGCAAAGATTTTTCGGCCAACGCGGCAGCGTGTGAATGTTGAGATCAGCCAGTTTATTTTTCCAAAATTTTTGGCCTGCTTCGGATTCCACGGCGCGTTTTTCCAACAACACAAAATCGCGGTAAGTAATTTTTGGTGCGGCAATGGTTACGCCGCTGTTTTCCAAAATCGCAAAATAATCCTGGAACAATTCGGTGAGCATCGCGGCGAGACTCCAGCCGTCCATAACGATGTGATGAAAGCTGACGATGAACTGAAACGTGTCATCGGTGTAACGATGCACATGCAGCCGCATCATCGGCGCGATATCCCATTGGAAGCGGTGATATTTTTCTTTGTCCACCCACGCGACCAGCGCTTCATGTTGCGCGTCGGGACTTAATTTGCGCAAATCTTCCGCGCTGAATGGAACTTCAACTTCCTCGTGCAAAATTTGCAAAGGCTGACTGAAATTTCCCAAATCAAACGACGTGCGAAAAATAGTGTGTCGTTGCGCGAGCTGTTGAATCGCTTGTTTTAACTTCGAAAAATCATACGGAACATTAAATCGAAAACTAAAAACGTCGTGAAAAATCGCGGACTTGGGATTGTATTCGCTGTGATAAATCATCCCGGTTTGCAACTGCGCCATCGGATAAGCGTCTTCTGCGTCAGCGGGTAATTTTTTTCGATCCTCTGCGGAAATCAAAGCAAACGGCGCGGGCAATTCGGCGAGCGCATCTTCATTTTGACTGCCGTCGCTACGGGTCAATTCGTAAATGGTCGGCGTGTTAAAAAGTTTTTCGAGCGAGAAATGAATTCCTTTTTCCTGGGCGCGCGCGAGGACTTGAATGCTGCGAATCGAATCGCCGCCCAGTTCGAAAAAATTATCGTGTACGCCGATTTGATCGATGCCGAGCGCTTCTTTCCAAATCGTGGCGAGTTCTTTTTCGGAATCGGTTTCAGGCGCGAGAAAAGCGACTTTCAAATCAGGCCGCGCTCCGTCGGGCGAAGGCAATTTTTTACGATCCACTTTTCCGTTGGGCGTGAGTGGGAGCGCATCCAAAAACATGAAAACGGACGGAACCATGTATTCGGGAAGTTTTACTTTGAGGAAATCGCGCAGTTCAGAAATAGACGGCGCAGGTTGTTTTTTGGCGACGACATACGCAACTAGATGTTTGTCGCCAGCGCCGTTGTCGAGCGCGAGAACAATGCTCTCACGAATGGTTTCGTGCTTGTTTAAAACAGCTTCGATTTCGCCCAGCTCAATGCGGAAGCCGCGAATTTTGACTTGATGATCAATGCGCCCGAGATATTCCAAATCGCCGTTGGGCAAAAATTTGGCGAGATCGCCGGTGCGATAAAGTCGTTCCAATTTTTCCGTGAAAGGATTTTGGATGAATCGTTGCGCGGTCAATTCGGGGCGATTCAAATATCCGCGCGCCACTCCCGCGCCGCCGACATACATTTCGCCTTCGACGCCGACCGCAACTTTTTTCAAACTTTCATCGAGCACATAAAGTTGCAAATCAGGAATCGGACCGCCAATTACGCTGCCGTTTCCACTCGACAAATCGGCCAGAGAAATCGGGCGATACGTCACGTGAACGGTCGTTTCAGTAATTCCGTACATGTTCACGAGTTGTGGTTTTTTATCGCCGTGCCGGTCAAACCACGGTTTCAGACTTTGCAGCTCCAGCGCTTCCCCGCCGAAAATCACGTAGCGCAAATTTAAATTTTGTTTGGTC
>JALYXC010000153.1 GCA_030947315.1 Verrucomicrobiota bacterium
ATCCAATGGTGCACCCGTATAGGTTTGAGTACCAACTGGAAAGCCCGCAGCCGTATTACCTGTTTTGGCGAGTGTTGGACTCCCAACCTCAGGTCCAAATACCGGAGCCACAATAGAACCAACCACACGATTATTATAGACAATCGTCCCCTGAGCAAATGCTCCTACCCCAATCACTAACGCTGTTCCTATTAACAATAGTTTTTTCATATTTTTTGTTTTAGTTTTAGTTTAGTTAGATGTTAATGTTAATTATTCACGGAGAAATTTCTTACCCAATCTTTTGCAGCGGTTTCGCGAAGAAAGAAAGACTCACCGACCTGAATTACCGGAGCTGTTGGTAACCAACCAGGGGCCAACGAGTCGTAAGTGCTAACTTGGTAGCCACTCGATGTAAATTTATAAATTTGATCGCCGTCTTGGGCTGGAAGACCTAAAATGCTATCTATAGCACCGCTTTGGGGTACCATGGAGCTTCTGATTGAAAATCCAGCAGGAAGAGGATTTGTAAGAGATCCTTGCGCTACTTCTCCAACAAATGTAATAACTAGGTTAGTGGCTTGGTTATTTCTAAAGAACATTCCTTCCCCAACATTGAAAGGAGTATTTGGAGCAGGAAGCCAACCGGGTGCCAATGAATCGAATGTGTTTACAACATATCCAGCCCCCGTAAATTTATAAGCCTGAGCACCGTCCGGAGCGACTGGAATGAGCGCCCCCAAAGTATTCGTCCCAGCGATCAAAGGATTTGCAATCATGGAAAATCCCGGAGGAAGAGTCACATTCACATATCCCACCGCGTTGACGGAGAAGACTTGAGCCGATAATGTCGCACTGCCGGCGACAGCGAGTAGAGCCGTTAGAATTAAAGTTTTAGTTTTCATTTATCGTTTATATTTCCGTGTTATGAGAGCACTTTTGCAGATGTTTGGAAACCTGTCAAATGTTTTTTTAATTTATTTTCAATTATTTTTCGTCCCGTTTTTCACCGGTTTCTGGCCGGTTTCCGTGTTACGGGAATATTTATCGCAGAGGAGCGGAAAGTTGTAAAGGTTTTTTTTTAATTATTTTTCAATTAATTTTTTAACAGATTTTTCACCGCAGCGGAGGGAAGAGTTTTGAGTTTTATTTTCTCTGCGTGTCCGAGAATTTTTCTGTCTCCGGTAACACAGGCGCCCCGCCTGTTCTGTCCGGCGCCCCGCCGGACGGAAGCAATGATGGTTTCGGCGACGAGACAGCGATTTCCCCAATTACCCGTTCCTCTCGTTTTCGGTTGGCGCGTCGCCAACCGGGAGCGGGCGAGTCGCCCGCGCTACCCTTCACGGCGCGACCATTATTTTCAACGAGTCGGCGGAAGGATGCGCGGCGAGGGCGATGGCGTCGGCCGTTTTTTCGAGTGGAAATTGGTGCGTGATTAAAAGGCGCACGTTCAGTTGGCGTGTAAAAATTAATTTGGCCGCTTCCTTTTGCAGCGTGATGTCGGATGAATAACTGCCGATAAAATCTTTTTCGTCCAGACAGACCGTGGAGAAATCAAATTGGCTTTTCACGCCGCGCTGAGTATGGGCGAATAAAAGAATTTGGCCGCCACCGCGCACGGACTTTTCTGCCATTGTTACTGCGGCATCGGAGGGGACTGTGATGACGGCGGCGTCGAAGGCGGCAATTTTCACCGCAGAGACGCAGAGAGGCGGAGCGGAAGAGTTTGCAGTTTGGAGTTTTGAGTTTTGAGTTTCATTTTCTCCGCGTTTCTGCGCGGTAAATTCTTCCGGTTGAAAAACTGCATTCGCGCCGAATGTTTTTGCGAATTTTAAACGGGTTTCCATCAAATCGCTGGCCACCACTTTCATGCCGCGAAGGGCCAGGATTTTTGTGAACATCAGGCCAATCGGTCCTTGTCCAATCACCAGAACCGAATCGCCGCGCAAAAGTTCGAGGCGATGAATGGCTTTCAAAATGGTGTTGGTCGGTTCGAGCATCGCCCCTTCGATCCAGGAATTTTTCCGCGGAATTTTCACGACGCCTGGCAGAACAAACGGCATGACGCGAACGTATTCGGCATATCCGCCGCCCGAGGGTTCGAAGCCGGCGGTGATGCCGGTGCGCTGGTAAGTTTCGCATTGGGCAAACGCGCGATGGCGGCAGAAATGGCATCGCAAACAAGGGACATGATGATGCAACGCCACCCGGTCGCCGAGATGAAAATTTTTCACGCGCGCGCCGATCTTAACAATCGTGCCGGCGGTTTCATGTCCGAAAATGCGAGGCGGCGCAAGGAGGCCGGATTGAATTTTTTTTATGTCAGTGGGGCAAACGCCGCAGACGGCCACCTTCACAAGAAGTTCGCCCGCTTTAATTTGCGGGACGGGAATAATTTCGAGCCGCAAATCGTTGGCGCCGCGATAAACAACCGCGCGCATGGTTTTGGGAATGTCCATTGGAGTTTTGAGTTTTAAATTTTGAATTTTGAGTTAAAGAACAAACGAGGGCGCGAAATTAGAGTCGAATATTTCAAACCGTTTTTCAAAAAAAATAAATTAAAGCAGAGGCAATAAAGATACAAAGACGGAATTTATTTGAACCAGAGTTGGTTATCGGTGACGCATTTAAATTTCTTCATTTTAGCGCGCATCTCTCATTGACACCGCGGCTTTAGCCCGGTGAACTAAAGGCGCGAAAAACATTCAGCCGTTTTAACGGCTTTTGCGTCGCGCCGTTTCGAAAGCCGTTAAAACGGCTAAATTTCACAGGTCTTGGGCCACACCGGGCTAAAGCCACGGTGTTAATAAAAAAATGCGTCAACTTTGAATAGATTCGTCCTCGAGAATTTTCGCCCGAGACCAAAATTGACAGGCCAGACGCCTATTC
>JALYXC010000166.1 GCA_030947315.1 Verrucomicrobiota bacterium
CATAAAGTTTTTAGTTTTAAGTTTTAAGTTTTGAGTTTCGGAATTGCGAATCAAATTATGTTCCCACGAACTCACGTTGGAATTTTGCAGGTCTTTTTCGTTCGCTTCTTTTTCGATCAGCACTTTAAGTTCGCGTCCGACGAATGATTCGGAAATTTTCCGCGCGACTTTTAATTGTTCAGCCATCGCGAGCTTGCGCCGTTTTTGTTTTACAGAATTGGAAAGCTGCCCTTCCATTTTTCCGGCGCGTGTTCCTTCTTCTTTGGAATAAGAAAAAATGCCGAGCCGCTCGAATTTTGTGTCACGAATAAATTTTAAAAGCGTTTGAAAATATTGTTCCGTCTCTCCAGGAAAACCGGTGATGAACGTCGTGCGAATCGCGATGCCGGGAATGCCCGCGCGAATTTTCGCAATCAAATCCACGATGTATTGCTGCGACGTTTCGCGGCGCATCCGTTCGAGCATGTTGCCGTCAATGTGCTGCAACGGCATGTCCACGTAACGCGCTACTTTTTTGCAATCGGCAATCGTTTGAATCAGTTCGTCAGTCCAATGCGCCGGGTGCGTGTAGAGCAAACGAATCCAAAAATCGCCGGGCAAAGAATTTAATTCGCGCAGCAAGGAACAAAGTGTCGTCGCATCGGTCGGCAACGATTTCGCAGCGGCATTAAATTTTTCGGGCGACGCAATCGCGCGGCTGTGATTGGCGCGCAAATCGAGCCCGTAATAAGTCGAGTCCTGCGAAATTAAATTCAGTTCTTTGACGCCGTCCGCGATGAGTTGACGCGCTTCGTGAACAATATCGCGCTGCGTCCGACTGCGATGCGAGCCGCGCATTTGCGGGATGATGCAAAAGCTGCACGGATGATTGCAGCCTTCGGCAATTTTCACGTAAGCAAAATGTTTGGGCGTCAGGCGAAATCGCGGCGTGCCAAAATCGGGAATATAAGTCGGAGGGGAATTTACGTTGAACAAAGGAGCAGAATTAGTTTTGAGTTTTGAATTTTGAGGTGTGAGTTCGGAGGGAGAAACAATGCTTTTTGTTTTTCCAAATTTTTCTGTGCTGCGAATATTTTCTTCGGCGTCGTGAACGTGTTTCTCAGAATTTTTATTAAGCTCGGCGATTTGATTTTTAACCTTCGAAGATTTCGCTTTTGGATCTTGTGTTTGAGGATTGGCAATTCTTTCCGCGCGATGTTGCATCGCCCGCTCGACAATTTCCGAAACCTGCGCGACTTGATCAATGCCCATGAACGCATCCACTTCGGGCATCAACTTCGGAAGTTCCTCGCGAAAACGTTGCGGCAGACAGCCGGAAACAATCAGTCCTTGCCCACGATTTTTCGCTTCGCGCAATTCCGACGATTCCAAAATCGCGTCAACACTTTCTTCCTGCGCGGCGTCAATAAACGAACAAGTGTTCACGATCACAACGTCAGCGGTTTCAGCGTCGTTGGTGATTTCCATGCCCGCTTTCATCAGCGAGCCGAGCATGATTTCTGCGTCCACCAGATTTTTGGCGCAGCCGAGAGAAATCAAACCGATGCGTACGGGACGCTTTATGGGATGATTATTTTTCGCCAGCACAAGTCGGACAAACTACAATTAAAAGTTGAAAATTAAAAATTAAAAAAGCGCCTGAATAAATCACGGGCTTTGATGAAGATTGTATTTTATCTCTTGGGAAGGGGCAGCAATTCGCCTTCATTAGTCGAGGGTTGATAAAGGCCGGGACCCAACGTGGCCAATGGATCTTTTGTTTTGGGACTCTTGCAGGCGCGGTAACCTAAAATGACTATGCCTAAAATAATGACCAAACTTAAAATCGGCACCACAATTTTCCAATTCAGTTTGGAAAGTTGCAGCATTAGAATATCCACCATCGTTTTAGTTTTCGGCGTAAAAGGAGGATCGTCCGAATGCTTTTTTGTTTGCGACAATTCCTCGTTTAACTCGTTCATGATTTTTGCAACGTCGAGCTTTAAAAAAGTCGCGTAAGTGCGGACGAATCCACGAATGTAAACCGGCGCGGAAAATCCGTCATACTGCCCTTCATCCAGCGCTCGGATATGATCCGTGCGAATTTTCGTGGTCTCCGCGACTTGATAAACCGTGAGGTTTTGCGCCTCGCGCGATTGGCGCAATTGATCGGCGACCGTTGACATGATGTTGAGTAATACTGCCTGAGGAGGGACTTTGGCAATAACGGAAAACTTAAAAGGAGGGGCTGGCTCCGCATTTGAAAAATGATTTCAGAAATGCGATCAAAAGTTTCCAGCTCGCGCGTAAGAATTTAGGCGTGACGTAGCGCGTTCTTGCCGATTGATTTGCCTTCCTTTAATTTGGTGGACTCATGATTCGAATTGCTCTGCATTGTGTCGCGCTAATTTTAGGATTAAGTTTCAGCGGCTGCTCTCCTGCAACGGACGCCAAAATAGATGAGCAAAAAGATCCGCATTATCTCAAGGGCCGCAATCGCGTCAGCAGCCTTGATTACAAAGGCGCCATTGAAGAATTTGAAAAAGCTCTGGAGACCAATCCGCGCTCGGCCGCGGCTCATTTCGAGTTGGGATTGCTTTATGAAGAGCAGATGAAAAATTTTGCGGCTGCTATTTATCATTACGAACGGCATTTGCAATTGCGCCCGCAATCCGATTATGCCGAGCCGGTGCGCCAAAGAATTAAAGCGTGCAAAAGTGATCTGGTGCGAAGCGAATTTATCGCGCCGGTCAATCAAGGAATGCAGCGCGATCTGGAACGGTTGCGTTCTGAAAATTTGCTGCTCAAAAACGAAGTGGAAAAATTACGCGCGCAACTTTCATCGCGTCCTGTTGGAACGAATGCTATTTCTGAACCGTTGATCTCGGCTCAACCGTTATCGAAACCAAAAATAGTTTCATCCAACCCAACGCAAAATATTTCGGCCCCCGTTTCCGCGCCGCTGGCCGAATCCAAAACAACGGCGCCACCGCCCGCCGCGACCGTTCTGCGCCTTTACACCGTCAAATCGAATGACACCGTGACGACGATTTGCAAACATTACGGAATTAAATTAAGTCAATTGCTCGCGGCGAATCCGGCGGTGGACGCCCGCCGTCTGCGCATTGGAC
>JALYXC010000167.1 GCA_030947315.1 Verrucomicrobiota bacterium
ATGCAAAATAATGTCAACGCGGTTTTTGAACAGCGCGAAAAAACCGGTCAGCCGATGATCCCGCATTTGAACCATCCTAATTTCGGTTGGGCGGTAACGGCGGAAGATTTAATGCAGGTCAACCGTGAACGTTTTTTTGAAGTTTATAACGGGCATCCGACCGTTCATAACGAAGGCGATGAGACTCATGCCAGCGCCGACCGAATCTGGGATATTATTCTCACCAAACGATTGACGGAATTACATCTCGAACCGCTCTATGGTTTGGCCACCGATGATTCGCATCATTATCATGTCATGGGCGCCGGAAAAAATAATCCCGGACAAGGCTGGGTGCAGGTGCGCGCGGAAAAACTTTCGCCGGAAAAAATTATTGCAGCGATGGAAGCGGGAGAATTTTATGCGTCCAATGGCGTGCGGCTGAAAGAGGTTCGCCGCGAAAAAGAAAATTATTCCATCGAAATCGAGCCGGAAAATGGAGTGACCTACACGGTGCAATTTATCGGCACACGCAAAGGGTTCGATGGAAAAAGCGAGCCGATTCGCAACGCCAGCGGCGCGCCTTTGCCGGTGACGCATCGCTACAGCAAAGAGATCGGCGTGGTGCTTTCTGAAATGAAAGGAACTTCCGCGAGTTACGTTTTGAAGGGCGATGAAATTTATGTCCGCGCCAAAATCATTTCTTCCAAAATCAAACCGGCGCTCGGAAAAGAACTTGAAACAGCCTGGACTCAGCCTTTCGTGACCGAAGAAAAAAAAGCGCCGGTCAATTGACCAAAAATGGAACAGAACAGAGAGCAGTCCCGCCGGTTCACGCTCGACGGCAGCGAGGCGCTGGAAAAAAATCTTGCGCAAATCTGCGACAAAGTTCTCGCCGACATTCGCGCGTTGCTTCCTGAGGGACGGCTCGAGGCGCTGCTGCTGGGCGGAGGTTATGGACGCGGCGAAGGCGGCGTTTTAAAAACCGAAAGCGGCGATGAGCCTTACAACGATTTGGAATTTTATGTTTGCTTGCGCGGAAATCGTTTTTTCAATGAACGAAAATTGGGACGCGCTTTTCACGACTTAAGCGAACGCCTTTCTGCGGAAGCCGGACTGGAAGTGGAATTCAAAATTACTTCGCTTCGCAAAATTAAACACGATCCGCCCAGCATGTTTTTTTATGATTTGGTGACGGGACATCGGTTGCTGTCCGGCGCGGCTGATTTTAGCGATTGCCCGCAACATCGGGACGCCACAAAAATTCCCCTTTCTGAAGCGACACGCCTTTTAATGAATCGGTGTTCAGGTCTGCTTTTTGCCAAAGAAAAACTGCAACATGACCCATTCACCGCGAGCGACGCGGATTTTGTAGGACGCAATCAGGCTAAAGCGCAACTGGCTTTTGGCGATGTCGTTTTAGTCGTGCATGGCCAATATCATTTTAGTTGTCGCGAACGAAATCGGCGCCTCGGCGTAATGGCGTCAGAAGAAAATTTACCCTGGTTGGATGAAGTGCGCCGGCAACATGCCCAAGGGGTCGAGTTCAAGCTTCATCCTCAGAAAAAAAATTCTGCTAAAAACGAATTTGAAAAAAAGCAACGGGAGCTTTCCGATTTAGGATGGCAACTTTGGCGATGGCTGGAAAATCGCCGTTTGCATCGCGTATTTATTTCTCCGCGTGATTACGCGTTGAGTCCTGTGAACAAATGTCCGGAAACCCATCCGTTTCGAAATCGGCTGGCCAATTTCAAAAACTCCGGCCTGGCCAGTTTGTTCAAAAAAAATTCCGCGCATTATCCGCGCGAAAGAATTTTACATGCTTTGCCGCTGCTGCTTTGGGAACCGGATGCGCTGGAAATACCCGAGTTATTGCAAAAAATTCAAAGCGAACTGCAAACGAGCGCCACCGATTTTACTGGATTACTCGCCGCGTACCGTTCGCTCTGGCGGCGTTTTAATTGAACCGTGGTCTTGCCCGCCTATTCCTTAACCTTGTTCGTTCAATTTCATCCTGTTTATTTCAAAAGCGTCCTCGTTTTCAGAAATGCGCGAGCGCGAGCGCCGAGCCTTTCGATCGCTCCGTGTTAATTTTTTCGCGGCCTGGCGCCACGTCTCAATCCGCGAAGTCGCGGCCAGCACAATCAGCCACAACATCAAATTTCGCGGCTGGGTTAAAACCCGTTCGTAAAGACTCTGCAGATAATTTACCCCGCAGCCGGCCGCAATTCCGAAACTAAAACAGCCTAAAAATGTTTTTCGGAAAAACCAGGCTCCCGCTAAGTTCCACCAAAAAAATACGCCGATAAAAATCATGTAACTGATAAATCCTTCGTAACCGTTTTCCGCGAGCAAAAGCCAATAATGACTTTCGGAAATTCCTTTGCGCTCTTTTTTATCCACCGTTTGATATTCCGATCTAAACCACGCATCTATCTCGTTGCCATAAGGATATGGATGGTTGATCATCAGCCCGTAATTATTCCATCCGATGCCGAGCGGATAATCGTGCAACATTCTTTTCGACGCGCGGTTGAGCAGAACGCGCGAGTGATTGCTTTCACTATTATAATAATCATTGAAACGATTGATGATCGTTCTCAGGGTAAAGGTCAATCCCACCGCCGCAATGACTCCCAAAACGGCGATAATTCTTAAACGCCTTTTCGTGATTTGATCCACTAGTCCCAATCCTAAAACGCCGACCGCTCCGATCGCAAAAATTACCAGTCCCGCGCGCGAAAGCGTGCTCTGCACTACTATCGCGCTCGCGCAAAAACCGACGATATGCAAATTGTTGCGGGGATAAGGCGGGCCGCAGCCGGTCGCCAGAAGCACGAGTCCGATCATGCTCGCATACATGCAAAGCGAATTTTGATGTTCAAACGTTCCGCCGATTTGATAAACGTGATCGGCATATTTCATTTTCAATACGACGACCATTTCCCAGAGCATCGTCCAGCTCATGACCGTGAGAAAAAATTGAATATCTTTTTCGCTTCGAAAAAAATTATAAGCCGCAATAAAAATCAAAATGACCTTGAACGCCTTGACCGCCGCCATCCAGAAGTAGAGATGATTGGGCGCGTTCACGATGGAAATCAGACTCAGAAAGCAATAGAGCAAATAGAGCCAAAGTCCTGGCGGCGATAAGCGCGTTTTGACTTTGCCATCGAAGTAAGAAGCGATAATGAGAGCCAGGGCCAACGCTTCGTTGAAAAAAAAATGAAACCCGCGCGCGTGCCCGCGATAATCCGTGTCAAATAAAACCGTCAAACCCCATTCGGCCGGCGCCAAAAAACCGGAAATCGTCATGAAACAAACCAACCCAAAAGTAAATCGTTGCCAGCTTCGTTTCAGGGAAATGACGAAGCCCACCATGGGCGCCGCCACAAAAAAAAGAAACAACAGCACCCCAATCTTGATATAATCTAATTGTGACAAAACAGTTCGAGTTTACCGGATCCAAACCAAACTTACAATTGATAAAATTTTATTCAGGCTTCTCCAAGATTTTTTTAAGCCGAAAAAAATCTGATAAAAGTTTTGTTTTGTTTTAAGCTGCCAAGGTCTTTTAAATCATGAACCCAAAGCGCGACATTGAAAATCTAGCCTTGGTTGGTTTTATGGGCGCGGGAAAATCTTCGGTCGGGCGCCTGCTGGCTGATCAATTGCAATTCAATTTTTTCGATACGGACGAACTGATCGAAGCACGCGCCCAGAAATCGATCAGCCGGATTTTCACCGAAGAAGGCGAAGCGGCCTTTCGCGAGCACGAACAAAAAATCGTGGATGATTTAAGCGCGCTAAAAAAAGTGGTCATTTCGACCGGCGGCGGTTTGGGCGCCAATGCCGCGCACCTGGCCAGTCTCAAAAAAAATTCGCTGGTGGTTTGTCTTTGGGCATCGCCGGAAATTATTTTAGAACGCGTGGGTAATCAGACGCATCGTCCGCTCCTGCAGACACCGGAACCGCTCGCGAAAATTCGCCAGTTACTGGAACAACGCGAACCGTTTTACCGCCAGGCCGATGTCCTCGTGAACACTGAACAGCGCGCGATTCGAGAAGTGGTCCAGCAAATTTTGCATCAATTTTATCTCGCCAAAATTGATCCGCGGTGAAAACGGCCATTCAAAAACGCGCCACCGAACTGGGATTTGACGCCTGTCAGTTCACCACGGCGCAACCGCCCGCGCACGGGAAACATTTTCAGAATTGGCTGACCGCGCAACATCACGGCGAAATGAATTATCTACCGCGCAACGCCGACAAAAGACTTAATCCCCAGCAAGTCTTGGCGGAGGCGCAAAGTATTATTTCCCTGGCGGTCAGCTACGAAAATTCAAACTTCGAAACTCCAAACTCAAAACTCAACGGAGTAGTCGCGCGTTATGCTCGCTTCTCGGATTATCACCAGTTGATGGGTGAACGATTAAAACAGTTGACGCGATTTGTGAATCAGTTGAGTCCTGAAAACACTCGCTCGCTTTGGTATGTGGACACGGGCCCGATGCTCGAACGCGATTTTGCGCAACGCGCCGGTCTCGGTTTTATTGGCAAACATACCAATTTAATCAGCCGGAAATTGGGGAATTGGATTTTTCTTTCGGAAATTATCACGACGCTAAAATTAGAACCCGATCTACCAGAAAAAAATCGCTGCGGTTCCTGTGTTCGCTGTATTTCGGCCTGTCCTACTCAAGCAATCATCGGGCCGTTCCAACTTGATGCGCGCCGCTGCATTTCTTATTTGACCATTGAACTAAAAGGTTCCATTCCGCTTGAATTTCGGTCCGCTATTGGGTCGCGAATTTATGGTTGCGACGATTGCCTGGCGGTTTGTCCCTGGAACAAATTTGCGCGCGAAGGAAAGCTGATGAAAAGTCATCAGCGCAATGATCTGGAGCAACCTGATTTATTGGAACTGCTTTCGTTGGATGAAATTGGTTTCAAAAAACGTTTTGCAGGCACGCCGATTCTTCGTGTGAAACGACGCGGTCTTTTGCGAAATGTTTGTGTCGCTTTGGGAAATAGCGGAGATCACGCGGCGGTGCCGGCTTTAAAAATAGCCGCGCATGATTCAGAACTGCTCATTGCCGAACACGCCTCCTGGGCCTTGTCTGAAATAGAGCGATCAGAGTAGCCCTCTGTTTTGCCGTATTCTGATTTTTAACTGAGCATTTGGGAGGAGCCATCTTCCTTAGCCGCCGAGAAGTTCCGAAACTTTTGCGGAAATATTATTGGTTTTGATCAAGCACTCGCCGACGAGAATTGCCTTGACTCCGAATCGCTCCAATCGCTCCACGTCCGCGCGCGAGTTGATTCCACTTTCGCCGACAAGAATTTTATTTTTCAGATTAACTTCCGCGGACAACTTCTCCGTCGTGGCCAGGTCCACTTTAAAAG
>JALYXC010000175.1 GCA_030947315.1 Verrucomicrobiota bacterium
GTCCAATGCCATCATGCAAATCCTGGCCGAGACGGCGCTGTTCTTTTTCGCTAATTTCCTGGATTTCTTTTTCTAATTTTCGACGGTCGGAAATGTCGCGCAAAATGCACAAGTTTAAATTCGGTCCGAAATGGCAGGCTGAAAATTCCGCGAAATGCCGCTCGCCATCCGGAAGATGAAAAGAAACTTCGCCCAAAGAAGATTCGCCCAATTGCATAGACTGGTTGTCAAGGTCGGAGGATAAAAGATCGGAAATTTTAAATTGCGCCAGTTTTTCGGGCGCGTAACCAAACAATTGGCAGGCCGCGCTGTTGACTTCAATAAGCTGGCCGTTGTCCGCCGAAATTAAAATTGCATCCCGGCTGCGTTCAAATAAAAGACGGAATCGCTCATGGCTTTTCTGCAGGTCGCGCAACGTTTCAGAATGTTGCATGGCGTAGCGAATGGAGCGTTCCAGGATGCTGGAATCGAGCCGATCCTTAATCAAAAAATCAGCCACGCCAATTTTTGTCGCTTCCAGATCCACCATCGGATTATCGGAGCCGGTTAAAATAATAATCGGCGCCTGAATGCCCGAGGAAATCGCCTTTCGAATCAGGTCCAGCCCATTTTTCACGCCGAGCCGATAATCCACTAAATAAACATCATGCTTCTGGAATTGAATCATTTCCCAGCCGCTTTGAAAAGTGGCCGCCCATTCGACTTCAAAACGTTTGTCGGGAATTTTACTGAGCAAATATTTAATCAATGGATGAACATTTTCATCATCGTCCACGAGAAGAAGCCGGATTGGAGCGGCGGCAGAAGGATGATCACTCATTTTTAAAATAATTTTCTCTGTTGGGCGACGATGCGGTTTCATTGTAAGAGGCAATTTGTATCTGGCAACTGTTATTGTTTTTTATTACGGAACCGACACATCTAAAGTTCCCATTAACACCGGGCTTTAGCCCGGTGTAGCGGAAAATCAATCAAAGTTCAGCCGTTTTAACGGCTTTCGAACTGGACGAGGGAAAACCGTTAACACGGTTGAATCTATTTTACCCTCGTTTTTTTCACCGGGCTAAAGCCACGGTGTTAATGAGAGTTGAGCGAAAATCAGAAATTAGATGACTTCATCAGCCCAATGGTTTTTCTCTGAACCAGGGCTGCGTTTGATTTAAGGCAAATGCCTAGTTTGTTTTGAGGTTAGTCTTCATTTACAAAAGTCCTTACGCGCATAGATATTCTTTGTAGAAAGTGTGAGCGAAGGAGTAATTGGCTTTTTGAAAATTATATTATTCCAAGTCTCCATTTTCTTGGAATATGAGTTTATCCGCTCAAAATAATTCAAAGGAACTTATCTTGATGCTAATGCCGTTGGAAGCCCGGCAGACTCTCGCATTGTTGAAACAAGCAGGGTTCCTGGCCAAAGTTTGTCCAAATTTTTCCGTGTTTTGTGATCAGATGAGTCCGTTGCCGGGCGCGGCTTTGATCGGCGAAGAAGCTTTTTTCCCAGGCGCGATTGAAAAGCTGATCAAGATTTTGCAGCCGCAACCAGCGTGGTCAGATTTTCCATTTATAATTTTTACCAGCAACGAAAAAAATACCGCAGCCCGTTTAAAGGCCGATGGTCTCCTCGGAAAGCTGAGCAATGTCACCTTGCTGGAACGGCCGCTTCGTCCACAAACGATGTTGAGCGCGGTTCAATTTATGCTCCGCGCCCGTCGCCGCCAATATGAAACACGCGATTTGATTCAGGAAATCCAAACGTTAAATCAGGCGCTTGAACAACGCGTGCAGGAGCGCACCGCCGCCTTGAAAGAATCCAATGAACAGATGGAAGCATTTGTTTATTCGGTTTCGCACGATTTGCGCGGTCCGCTCCGCACGATTAAAGGCTTCTCGGAAATTTTGCGCGACCAATATGCGCCCGATCTGGACGCCAGCGGCCAGGATTATGTTAATCGAATTATTAAATCAGCCAAATATATGGATTCGCTGACGCAAGATCTTTTGGGTTACAGCCGGTTGAGTCGCGCGGAATTTAATTTGGAAAACCTGGAAACGGGCATCTGCCTGGACGCCGTTATTCTGCAGATGTCGGAAGAAATTGGGCAAAAAAAAGCGAAACTTAAAATCAAAAAACCGTTATCGTCAGTGCTGGCGCACTCCACGCCGCTGGAACAAATCTTCACTAATTTAATCAGCAATGCTTTGAAATTTTCCAAACCGAATGAACGCCCCGCTTTACGAATTTGGGCCACGGAAAAAAATGATCATGTCGGTTTATTTTTCGAAGATAAAGGCATCGGCATTGCGCCGGAACATCACGAACGGATTTTCAGAATTTTCGAGCGCCTCCATTCGCCCAATGAGTATCCCGGCACGGGCATTGGATTGGCGCTGGTCAAAAAAGCGGCGGAACGAATGAACGGTTCCGTCGGCGTGGAATCGGAGCTGGATGGCGGCAGCAAATTTTGGGTCGAATTGCCCAAAGCAAATAATTGAAAAACGCGATGTTCGTGCGCGGGTTGTAAAAAATTATTTCCGCCCAATACGCCAAGAACGAAATAAAAATTCTTTTGGCGTTCGCGTTTTTCGCGGGAAACATTCTAGCGCGCGAAAATTTGCCGAATCACTTCTTCAATCGGCACTTCCTGGATATCAATATCGCTGACGGGCAATTCATCCAGCAATGCTTTGCACACAGAAATCACGCGATCGCGTTTCACTTTAAGTTGGAGACGTCCGAAATTTTGCTCCACCACTTCGCCATACTTGGCGAGAAGTTCAGAGGAACAATTTTTTCCACCTTCACAGGAAATCGTCACTACTTTGAAATCGGCAAAACGATCAAGCACTTCGCTGAGTTTTCCATCAAAAAAAATCACGCCGCGGTCAATAATAATCACGCGCTGGCAGAGTTCCTGAATGTCAGCCATGTAATGACTGGTCAACAAAATGGTGGTCTGGCGAGTCGCGTTATAATTTTTTAAAAATTCGCGCACGGTTTTTTGCGAAACGACATCCAGCCCGATGGTTGGCTCATCGAGAAAAAGAACTCTGGGCTGATG